>NZ_JBANBK010000045.1:0-66875 GCF_053572325.1 Bradyrhizobium sp. UFLA05-112
CGCCTGCTGTCCCGCAACGGCAGCGACTGGACCAAGCGCTATCCGTGGATCGCCGAGGCCGCGCTGAAGAACCGCCAAAAACATTTCGTCATCGATGGCGAGGCTGTTCTGCTGGGCGTCGACGGCGTCTCCGACTTCAACGCGTTGCATTCGCGCAAGCATGACCACGAGGTGCAACGGCGGCAAGCGGCCAAAGAAATGCGTTTTTCAAAGGCCGCTCGCGAAGAGCGATGCGCTGGCGAGAGCCATCAACTCTTTCGCCATCTCGGCCCTTCGTTGCGCTCCTCACGGACGCCGAGGGCGTGTAGAACGAATTCCAGTCTGTGCAATGTCTGCTCCTATTGGGGGCTTGTTCTCGATGGTCTTGGTGGGCTTGTGCGACAGTGTCGGCGCCGGCTCGTGTGGCAGCAGCGTTACCGGCGTAGGCGTCGGCTCGGACGCCTGCTTCTTCCTGAACCGTTTTTTGATCCACGCGATCAATGCCACGATCCCGTCGTAGACGGTCCAGGTCTTGCCGTGTGGCGTGTACGAGTATGAGCGCGACGACGAGGACGGGTAAGAGCGCTGCCTAGACGCCGCCCCTGGAGCAGCTTGCGGTGACGACGTCAGGATCGTCGGCGGCGGTGATGACTGGCGAACCGGCGGCGACGATGGCCGGCTAACCGGCGTCCGCGGTGACCCGCGAGGAACAATATCTTTTACCATGTTACTTCCTGTCTGGGGTTTGCGGCGACGTCATTCGTCGTCTGTCTCGTTGGCGCACTCGTCGAAGAACAGCGTGATTTCCACCTCGAATTCGTCCAATGTGAAACGCATGGCGTTCGGCTTGCGCACCTCCTGCGCATAGCTGTGCTGCCATACGAGGTGCTGGGAAGATGACATACGGTGGCAGCAGCGCGGGCGCGGTGCGCCTGACGAAGCGGGCGTTTGGCGCCGCCGGGATGGCGTCATGACGCGCCCCCTGTTGTCTGGAAGCCGAGGCGGACCATCGCATTCCTGACCGAGACCGCGTTCCAAGGCTTGCCGCTCCAGCTCTTGATGCCGCGTCGGTCGAGTTCGGCAGCAATGGCGCGGAGCGACTGACCGGCGAGCTTCTGCAGGATGGGCCGCAGCACCTTGTCGCGCTTGGTCGCCGCCGCCACCAGCTTCGGATTGCCAAGCTGCTTGCCCTGCGCCTTCTTGGCAGCGAGCGCATCCCGGGTACGTTGAGAGATCAGCCGACGCTCCTTCTCGGCCAGCGCGGCGTAGAGGTGCAGCAGGAACGGATCGACGTCGGCACCCAGCTCGGTGACGACGAACTGGACGCGCTCCGCCATCAGGCCGCTGATGAAGTGAACGTCGCGGCTGAGCCGGTCCAGCTTGGCGACCGCGACCGCGCACTTGCGACGCTTGGCCTCAGCCAACGCGGCAGCCAACTGCGGGCGGCGAGCAAGCGCGTCGGCACCTTTGCCGGTCTCGACCTCGACGAACTCACCGGCCACCTCGAAGCCTTCGGCCTCAGCGAACCGGGCAATGGCGCCGACAGTGCTAGGGTCCTTGCGGCCGGAGAAAGCGAGCATCAACCTCCGCGCCCCACGCGGCGCAAGCGCTTGCGCCCGCGAGTGGGCGCGGTTTGTGTTGAGGTTATAGACGGCTAACGAGGCTCCGGCGGCTCTTGCTTGTCAGTTACGTCGCGCGCGGCCAAGCGAAGTTCAAGTTGGCTGAGCTGCTCAATCAGCAAGTCCACGATTTCTTCGTATTCAGAAGTGATCAGTGAATGTACGCCGCGCAACGTCATTTGGTTCTGGAGGATCGTCACCATCAGGGCTTTGACGCTCAATGAATACCTCTCGTCTGAAAATTAGGTAGTCATAAAATTCAATTTGAAGTAGATGCCAAATAACGCCGACGCGCAACGCCCGTCAAGGCAACCGCCCTACTCGCGCGCGACCACCTTCAGCCCGCCCATGTAGGGTTGCAGCACGTCCGGCACGGCAATCGAGCCGTCCTCCTGCTGATAGGTCTCCATCACGGCGATCAGCGCACGGCCAACCGCGGTGCCGGAGCCATTGAGCGTATGGACGAAGCGCGGCTTACCGTCCGGCAGAACAGCGAAGACCTTCGCGGCGCACAAGGAGACGTGAGTGCGACGCCCCACTATTCCTGAGCAGGCGTAGAGGTTGTCCGCTGGCAGGGAAGACATCTGTAGACCCGCATGGCTCTGCGATCTCCAATCGAAGGCAACTGTCCAAGGAGCATCATTTCGCGCGTGCACATGCGCCTATTCCACGCCTGGCAGGCGAGCCGGTCGGCTTGCTTGCGGGCCTCTGCCGCCCGCTCTGCCGCCGCCCGAACCGATGCGCCGTAAATGCTCTCGCGCGATTTGGTGCCCATGCCAGGACGGAGGATCGCCGGGCGGCGCCGGACAGGCAAGCCGCTACGGATTGCGGTGGACAACGCGGCGGGCACAAGGCGATCGGTGCCGGAGCCCATGGAGCCGGACCCATGCATCGAGGAAGCCTATCGGCCGTGGGCGATCAAGCAGAAAGGCAAGTAAGGCCGCTATCAACCCGTGCGGATGGTGCGGGTAATTTCGTGCACTTCGCCATTTTTCAGATCGAGCTCTTGTACTTCGGCCGGGGTCAACTGTCCCTGGGCCAGCGAGGCGGACCAGCCCTCCGGGATGGCATTCAGAACTAGGCTCACTGCTTGCTCTGGAGATGATGCCGCGGCGACCCAAAGCCTGCTCGCGCCAGCCCGATGCCGGGACCTGGGACGTGGGCAGCGGCGATCTGTGGAGCGACCCCCTGACCACGATCTCGGACGGCTACCGCGATCAAGTTACAAGGGGCCCTTTTAATATGTCTCAACTTTTTTGCTGGTGGTCGTAGTCCATTTGATGTCGACCCTCGGCACGGCACCACCCGGCACCCTCTTTAGTTCTTCCTCGGTGAGTTCGATTTTGCCGTCTTTGGTAGTCTCTGTCAGGTGCTCGCTACGAGAGCCCTTTGCCTCGTCTGGATTCGTCATGATTGTATCTCCTCATTAGTTCATTAGCTAAATCTAGCCTGTCCACTTGACGTTACCTATGTTGTGCTTCTGGGGTAACGGCGCGGTATCGATCTTAGGATCGACCTGCTGAGTACCACCGGCGGCACCGGCCAATTCGTCCAGATCAAGTTCGGTTTGACCCGGAGGAATATCCTTCGGCTCAGAAGGTTTCGTCGGCTGGTATCTTTGTGGATTTAGGTTCCATAATGGTCGTCTCCTGATGGTTTGACGACATGCGAACAACTGTATGTTTCGTGCTGATTTCTTGGGTCAAGGAAATGATTTCGACCCCCAAAAAAGCCCCCCGGATTGGGGCGCAAACTGGATCATCCGTGGCCTCAGCCAACTATCTGGCGCCCGGTGTGAGGGGCTGCAACGCAGGATGGCATACAAGTTTTTGACCCGAGGCTGACCTTGGCTTGGAATGTCGCGTGGCGGTCAGCCCAGAGCGCCTTGAACCTCTCGATGTTCTCTCTAGGCTCACTGAGCCAGATTGGGGCAACCGATGTCCACTCACGTCGATGGTTATATAACCGACGTGCCATACGTCCGCGCTTTCATTCACGAACTGGCTCCAGCCTGGCTCGATCACGTAGCCGTGGTTTCGGGCATTATGCCGCCTGCGAGGAGGGATGGATTTACTTGGTGTGATCTGGGGTGCGGCCAGGGATTGACCGCCGCTATGCTGGCGGCAATGCACCCGGCGGGCCAGTTCCACGGCGTCGATGCGATGCTTGAGCACGTCGAGCACGGACAGGGTATCGCCGCAGAAGCCGCGATCTGCAATGTCCATTTCCATGCTGCGGATTTCGCGAACGCAACCGAATTGAGCTTGCCCCAATTCGATTACATCGTCAGTCACGGGGTCTATTCCTGGATAAGTCCGCTGGCCCGCGCCGCCGTGCGGTCCTTTATCGAGTCCCGTCTTAAGCCGGGCGGGCTCGTCTATCTAAGCTACAATGCCATGCCGGGCCGTGCCGCCGACTTGCCGCTTCAGCGTTTGGTGCGAGCCATCGGCGAGATTTGCCAAGGCGACAGCACCCAACGGGTCGTGGCCGCGCTGAAAGTCGTGAAGGGTTTTCTGGAGCTCAAGGCGCCAGCTCTGGTGGCTAGCCCGATGCTCGCAGGGGTCAAAGAGCGGCATGGACCCTCGGCTGTCGCGTATCTCGCCCATGAGTTTATGGGGAAGCATTGGGACCCGCTTTTTGTGACCGAGGTGCGCTCCGAGATGGCAACCATTGGCCTCCGGCCGGTTGGGTCTGCGACCCTCATCGAGAACCACGACGCCTTTGTGCTCGGTCAAGCCGCGCGCGCCGCGCTTGTTGCTATTGCGGATGATGATGTCCGGGAGCTTGCCCGAGACTTTCTGATCGATCAATTCTTCCGCCGCGACATATTCGTTCGCGCGGGCGCAAACCTGGACGAGCAGGCGCAACAGCAGAGGCTGCTCGACGGTTCCTTTCTGCTAGCCCGTCCAGACACACAGGTTGAGTACACATTTGCAACGCCGGCCGGCCGGCTCGCGTTCGACAACGCAGCCGCACGCGGGATTGTTATGGCACTCGCGGCAGGACCGTGCCGACTCCGCGATATTGTCGAACAAGTCGGCGTGATACCAATGGATGTAATCGCGAACGCAATGGTCTTGTGTGCATCGACCCAAATTCGCCCGGTTGAACCGACCCACGCTGATGTCGCGCCTCTGAACGCGGTCATTTCGCGCCGCCTCGGCTGCCCGGAGGAGGTCACCTATTTGGCGTTGCCCTGCGGCACGGCCGTGAGTATCGACAGCAGACTCCGTGCGGTTCTGCGCGGCGAGACGGCAGACGGTCCGGAATGCGAGGCGTGGCGCACTTTCCTCGCGGCGCATGGAATTTGAACGAGCGCCCGCCTCAGGAAATTAGCGTATTCGAAAGCTCGAACGTCAGGTAGGTTTCCACCTTGTCTTTGGTGGTCGTAGTAAATTTTAGCCCACCCGCGGCCCTGCTTAACTCCTCCTCGGTTAGTTCGATCTTGCCGTCGCTCGTGGTCGCGGTGAGGTAATCGCGACGCGAACCTTGCGCCACATTCGTCATGAGTGGTGCCTCCTGGTCAATCGCCGGTCTGCCGCGCCGGACACTAGTGGAGCCTCCAATCAGCCTACATGACCCAGGTCACAAAATGGCGATGGAGCTGACTCCATCATCAAGATGATTGAGGCCATACCTCACGTCGATGACCATGAGGCCGATTAATGTTGGATCGTGACCGTGACCGTCTCGTCGAACTCCACCTGCAGATGCTGGGCTTGCTGGGCTGGGCGCCCCCGACGATCGAAGACGTGATCGACCTCATTCTGGTTGGCGAACTGCTGACGCTCGAACAGGCCGGCGACATTTGCCTGTGCAGCGACGAGCAAGTCCGCAGGCAATGCGAACTGGCCGCCAAGGACGGTAGACCTTTGGGTGTTCAGTTCGGCCGACGCTGGTTCGTCAGTAAGGCGCGGCTGCTCGATGATTTTGAGCGCGGCAGGATCAATAACAAGCGTCGCGGCCCTCACGAGCGTCGGCTCGCCGAGGACCGCGCGAAGAAATATGAGGGCTGGGCGCGAACGCAGGAGCCGCTGGTGGAGGTGCCGGCGCAGGAGGCGTGAGCGGTTCGGTCACTGCGCACCAGAAAGCAGACCTATTTGTGCTCACGGTGTGTTTTGTCGCTCGTGACCCGAAGCGGGCACCGACACTAACCTACGGCGACGTTGCTGTTGTGCTCAGAACGAGCCATTCCGCGTGTGATTCCAAGTCGACGTGCATGTGTCACCGTAGGCCCTCGCATTAGCCCAATCGGGCAGGTAGAGGAATTCACCTCTTGCAAGAGACCGGTAGCGTCTTGAATACGTCGTAGCGGCTTTCGACATTCACCGGTGTCCCGCGACAAACGGGTGCAACGAAAAAGCCACTGCATTTCTTTTGGATCAACTCCTGTCTCGTCGCAACCATCGTCGCCGCCATCGTGCAAAAGGTCTTGCCTTTGCACCTCTTTACAGCAAGATCGTAGAAGCCCCGAACGCCATCTATTGCGCAATAGATCCCCGCATCTTCAATGTCCTCCATAACTATCCCTCTGCCCATGGACGGAGAGACGCAAAAGAACATAGCAAGCAATAGTCCGATCGATATCTTAAACATTGGTGCCTCCACGAAGCCAAAATTGCTATAACACTCCCGCGAAGATGCGGCCCCACGCGCATTCAATATAGGTACCCAATCTTCCCTGGTTGACGGCCATATCAGTTGCGATTGCCTGGTCTTTTGAAGCGAAATATCTAGCCAAAGCCCAATTCACCAAACTCTCATTAGCGATCAAACACATCCGATCGTAAGGAGGCCGCCTCCTGCGATCTATCGACGACATTGCAACATCTACTATGCTTGCACCAAAATCATCGGTGTATAATCCCAGTAACTGAAGGCCGGCCTTTGACATTGAGGCAAAACCAATCGCATCCAGCGCATCGGGTACACAGGCATACGAAGTCGCGACCTGATGAGGTATACTCATTCCGCCTCGCGCGGATCTTGCAAATGGCTGAGCTCCGGCCCTCGTCACTAGTTTTTGCAATACGCGAGCAAACATTGCGCGATCATACGATTGGCAGGATGTTATGACTGCAGCCAACGTGGTGGAGGGGGTAAAACGGGCGCTGGTCTCAACCGTGTTCGCGTTCAACCCGCTGGCAATCAAAATATCTACAGCGCTCTCAAGCTGAGCGGTCTTATTTAGCTCACGCAACCTGCCAACGAGATACCTCAAAAGCGTTGGTTGGCTTACATCGTGGATGTTGGGATCGCCGCCAGCAGCGCTTATAGCTGGGAACGCTTCAATTACGCCGTATACTAAAGCGCAGTCGAAGTAGCTTCGTTTTCGGCAAGTCGGCGATACCATCAACCGCTTCGGATTTGCATACGGCAGATTTAGATAACGCTGAAGGGCCGCTAAATCGCGGCGTTGCAGCGTCTCTGCTATTAGGCAATCCGTCTGCACTTCCAAATCGACGAAGTTGCACCCTGTTCGATTTGATTTTCCTTTTGATCGCCCCTCTACCGAGACGACGCTTACTGCAAAGCAAGAAATGGCGATACAGAGAAATCTGAAAAACTGCAGCACAGGTGCCCCCTTTCGATCCACGCACGCAAAACCAACGGTAGCAATTCCCCTGGGCTGCCGGAAGCCGTTGCCCACCATCCCGGCAGCGAATTGCGGATTGAATTCCTTGCGGTTTTTCCTTGATGAAGGTGCGAACATTTGTCGCGGAATCGTCAGGCTTGGTCAGCGATCGTGCATTTGAAAGCCGATGAACCGCATGCCTCTGGCCCTGACGCCCGGAGTTGACCCCTTCTGCGACATCCGGGCACGTCCGCTATTGGACGCTTCATCGAGACTCTCGTGAGCGCCAGCTTCCCTCATGGTTGGCGCACGCCACAACAAAACCCGCCAGGTCGCCTAAGAAACGGCCCCCGTTTGGCGCGCTCACGAGTGCAGCCTTCGCCAAGCATGCGACAGGCCGTAGTCTGTGGGCATGGCAATCTCCTTCCGACGCAAATCACCCATGGAAAAAATCGAACACGAACTCGCGGCGTTGCGTGCGCGCGCCGCGACCTTGCACAGCCGTCACAAAGCCGCTGAAGCGGCCTTCATTGACGCCGAAACAAAGCTCCAGCGGCACCTGCTGGAGGCCGATCTCGACGCCGATGAGAAGGTTCGTACGAAGCTGGAAACGACCATCGCTGCTTGCGCGGTGACGCGGGACAACTTCGCCAAGGCCCTTGCCGTCCAGCCGGCCAAGGTCGCCGAGGCCGAAGCCAAGATTGCCGCTCAGCGCGCGGTCATTGAGCGCAACGCGGCGGCCGACAAGTTGGCGCGCGACCTCGATGAGATCGACAAGGCGCTGCCGGCATACCAGACGGCCGCTCGCCAGCTCGCCGATGCCGTCGAGGCTGTCGCTCACTTCCATTTCGAAGCCAACGAGCTGGGCGCGGTCGCGCGCAACTGGGCGGCACAGATCGACGTCGCTGGCGCGCTTGCTCTGGTGGAGCTGCGCCAAATGGTGGAGCAGATCAAAACCGGGGCTGCGGCTATTCCGCTGAAGCCTGCGCCCGCGTCGGTTGCGAATGTCGAGGCGCCGCCGCCGACCATGACCCTGTTCATGCTCAAGTCGGCCCGCTATCGCGACAATGATGGCCGCAAGCGCTTCGCCGGTCAGTTCGATGACGCAACCATGCCGGCGGCGACGGCGCAACGCGCATTGCGCCTCGGCATCGCGGTAGCCACCGCCGATCCGCGCCGCGCCCAGCTCCGTGGCATGCGTGGCGGTGACTTCGCTCCTCAGGCTCCTGATGTCATCGATCTCGACGCCGTCGAGGAGGCGAACAACACCTCCGGCCTCGGCGCCGACTCCATCCTGCGCCAAGCCGGCTTCGTTGAGATCGATCGCTCGGCTGAGGCGCGGACGATCCAGATCGCGGTTCCTCGGATGTAACCAATGCGTAAGCAGAAGCTCATCATGCCGCTCGATACGATCATGACGCGTTTGGACGGCTGGATCGGAGGCCCGGACCATGTCCCAGCCCATGTTGCCGAGCTGATCGCCGAGGCGATGCCCCATGCCCGCAACGGCACCATCGCGGCCATCCGCGCGCGCATGCTCTTGCGTCACAAGAAGGCGCTCAGCCGTGAATAAATTGACTTCAGCCGAAGAGTGTGGCGCACCCCCCGCGACCGCTCTCGGTGGAGAGGTGGCCGCTGCCGGCGTCGAGGTTAGCGACAACGGCAGGGGCCCCGACGCGGAGGTGGATGATTACGAAGAACTGCTCGCGGCAATCGGCCGTTCGTATGACGAGGACGTGAGGATCGCGGTCCATGAGGCCGGCCACATCGTGGTGGCGCGTTTGCTCGGACATTCGCTCGGCGGAGCGACGGTCGATCCCGGCCCGGGCTATGGCGGCCGGGTTTGGAGCGAGCGGCACATGGAGGCGTACGCCGAAGGCCGGGGCGATGCTTTCCACGTTCGCCATGCCCTTGCTCCGTTGATGCCCCAGCCCGGTGAGGATGTCGCTTCAGTTTCTGACGTATTCGCGAATGTTTCATAGTCATTGTATCGAGCTGGCGGCCGGCCGGGCCGCCGAGCGAATGCTGTTGGGACATGACGATACCGGGTCGGGCGTAGATGATCAGCGGCAGGCACGTGAGCTGGCGCTGCTCATTTGTAAGAGCGAGGAAGCAATCGCCGCCTTCCTCAAGTATTGCGATATTGCGGCGAATGACTTGTTGTTGCCCTACGGCGACTTGGTGATCGTGCTGTCCACCGTGCTGCGGATCAAACGCACGCTAGATGATGCCGAGATCGACAAGATCATCTGGGAAGTGGCGGCACGCAAGGCGTTGGCGATCGAGCATCGGCGCCGGGCTGATTGGCGTAAGCGGGAGTTGGCGGCGCGCCGATTTCAAGCGGAATATGATCGGCGTCACGGCGCATCCGCGTCACGTTCTGTACTAGATCGGGTGCCGTAATCCAACGATCCGATGGCCCGGCGGACGTAACCGGCCTGACGATCTTGAAGGCCCCGACGTGCAACAACGTCGGGGCCTTTTGTTCGAGCCGGCTTGACGCTTAGTCGGCTCTTGAAGGCGAAGCCGAAATTATATGCTCGACCTGAGCCTTACCGGTTTTAACCCCGAGCGGACGCCGTGCTGATTGTTTGATCTCCAGCGGTGGCAGTGATGTGCCCTGGACAATTAAGGTCAGACATGTTGACGAGCCGGATGAACTGATACGCGCGCGAAAGGAGCGCTCATAGTGATCGACAACCTCAGGCGATGGGTGTTCACTATCGAACAGGAGGCGATAAGTGTTCTCGAATTAAAACGGACACATTCGTTGGTTCATAGGGCGTTGGTTCATAGGGAGAAGCGAAATGTCATTCGTCAGCCGACGATTGGCGGCGTTCTCGACCGCCATCGTTTTGTTAACTGCCTGTCAGGGCAGCGCACTTGCTCAGAAAAAATACGATACCGGCGTAACCGATACGGAGATCAAGATCGGCAACATCATGCCGTATAGTGGACCGGCATCGGCGTATGGCATCAACGGCAAGACGATGAGCGCCTATTTTCGGATGATCAACGACAACGGCGGCATCAACGGGCGCAGAATAAATTTCATTTCGTACGATGATAGCTATAGCCCGCCAAAGACTGTGGAACAAGCGCGCAAGCTAGTTGAGAGCGACGGGGTTTTTCTGATTTTTGCTCCGCTCGGGACCGCCAATAACGCCGCCATCCAGAAGTACATGAATAGAATGAAAGTGCCGCAATTGTTCGTGTCGAGCGGCGCATCGCGCTGGGGCGACCCAGAGCACTTCCCATGGACCATCGGCTGGCAGCCTAGCTACCGTGCCGAAGCGCGCATCTACGCAAGCTATATTCTGGAGCACCACCCGACGGCTAAGATCGGCGTCCTGTACCAGAACGACGACTTTGGTAAGGACTACATACAGGGTCTGAAGGATGGGCTTGGTGACAGGTATGAAAAAATGGTCATCATCAGCGCGCCCTTCGAAGTCGGCAAGCCGACCGTGGACTCGGAGGTAGTGGCGATCAAGACCGCGAATCCTGACCTCTTCATCAATATTGCTACGCCGAAATACGCAGCGCAGGCTATCAGGAAACTTGCTGAACTCGACTGGCACCCAGTCCAGATTGTGTCCAATGTCTCCGGTTCTATTGGTGGGGTATTGAAGCCTGCAGGGCTTGAGAACGCCAAGGGTATCCTGACCGCACTCTACAATATGGATGTCACAGATCCGCAATGGGACAACTACCCGGGCATGCGGCACTTCCGCGCTTTCCTGGAAAAGTATTACCCGGAAGCGGACAAGTCCGATGGCGGTACGCTGGCGGCTTACAGTATCTCGACCGGGCTGGTCGAAGTCCTGAAGCGCTGCGGTGACAATCTCACACGCGACAACATAATGAAGGTGGTCGCCAATCTTGACTTCGAGGTCGAAACCCTACGCCCCGGAATCCGCGTCAAGACCTCCCCGACCGATTTTTACCCGATCGAACAGCTGCGAATGAACCGCTTCAACGGCGAACACTGGGAGGGATTCGGCCCGATAATCGACGCGCATGTCGAGCAGGTGGCGCTTTCTTCTAAATAGAGATTTGCAGGATGAATTCAGGAGATCACGTCTTACGTTGGAGGCATCCAAGGGCGGGGATGTCCGTCTTTGTGCCCTGGCCCCAAGCCGAACCGCGCTTAAGCCGTCGTGATGTCGGCTGTCGGCGGTAAACCGGACGCCGGGGTGTGCTTGCCTTGACCGCTGCTTGTGACCCGAACCAGACCTCATACTGACGAGTGACTAACCGCTCGGAGCAGGCGCGTCGGCCATATTTACGAACATGCGCTCAGGCTGCGCACTCCGTTATGGCACCGCGAACAGGAGAACGGCGCGCGTCACGTGCCGATCATAGTCGTCGGTCTTCTCCGGTACTGAATTTTGCACGCGCACCATCCACAGGCCCGGCTTCGTGATTTTCACGACCGCGGAACCATCCGCCTTGCTCTGCGTGGTGTAGGCGTAAGTGTCCTCCTTCTTGGAGAAGCCGTCATAGGTCGCGTTGACCGTTGTCGCGATTGGTTTTCCGTTCGCGAGTATTCTGACGCCAATCCCATCGCCGACGTGCGCGGAAGCGGGATTTTCGGTGAGGACGATTTCAAGCGGATCGCCAAGGACCGCATCAAAACCTGCTGCGTCGGGCGCACCGTTGATCAACGTCTTCGCGAACTTGTCGATCTTGAACGCATTATATGCGCCGGGCGTCTTATTGGTCGCCCGGACGACGCCTTTGGCCGTGGTAGCCCAGACCTGCGGCAGGCGGGTCGCGACCAGAAAGAACGGGTTGCCCGTCGGCGCATTGACCTTGCCGAGAAAGGATAGCGAACCTTCATCGGGTCGAAGCGGGGTTTCCGTGCGCTTGCCGTTGAAAGCCACACCAGCGCGAACATCCTCCGGCGCTTCCAGCTCCTGGCTTGTGATGAAGACATGAGACGACAACACGGCAAAACCAAACTCAGAGCCGACGGCTACGCTCATTTCTGTTGGTTTGACGATCAGCTCATGGGCGGTTGTCGGCTTTGCAACGGCGATGAGTGCAACGAGTGCGATAACAACCGACACATAGCGTGGACAGCTCATAGAGGTTACCCTTCTGACAAACCGCAAGATCGTTGAAGATTAGCAGAATGAATAGAGCAACCGACATGCCAATACCAGTTGCCCCAACCTTTCGTTCCACAGTGATGTCTGTTTCTGACCCAAACCGGTCCTTCTAAACCACCCCACATCCCCACGACAAAGTGCTACGTTCTTCTATGGTCCTTGGAGGGGCATATGCGACGGCGGGAATTCATCGCTGCGACGGTGATCAGCGCAATGTTGCCGTTGACGGCACGCGCGCAATCGCAAGCGTCGCTGCCGAGGATTGTCATGTACAGCGCTACCGAACCCTTATCCTCGATGTATGAGAACAGCTATAACCGCTACATTCGCGCACTCTTCGCCGAAATGCGGCGTCTTGGGCTTGTCGAGAGCAAGAGCCTCAAAATCGAGCGCTACGGCAGGGAAACACCTGACGTCAGATCGAAAGCGACCATCGCCGCGATTGTCGATAGCAAGCCAAATCTCATTTTTGTCGTCGGGGCAGGCGCGGTGTTCCAGCAGGCGACCAATACGATACCAGTTGTGGCGCTCAGCTTCGATCCCATTCGGGAGGGATTGGTCAAGTCGATCGCGCATCCTGGCGGCAATATCACGGGTGTTTCCTTCGATCCCGAGGTCCCTATCCATGGCAAGCGGATCGCGCTGTTGCGCGAAATGTTCCCGTCCTTAAAGAAGCTCGCTTTTCTTGCCACGACAGAGACACTTGACATCTACTTGCGAGAGGCGCGCGCCGCAGCGGATGCGCAAGGCATCCCGCTGGAACGCTGTCCTATCACCGTTCCGAGCAGCGAAGCCGTCTATCGCGATGCGATAACCAAGGCCAAAAATGAGGGCGCAGATGGCGTCATGGTTGCCTTGGATGGCGATCCTTTCGTCAATCACGTGCTCGTTGCGAAGCTGATTGGGGCCGCCGGGCTGCCCGCGATCTATCCCTTTACGGAGTTCGTCGTGGCTGGCGGCCTGATGGGCTACGCCACCGATCTGGTTGAATTGAACAAACGCATGGCGGCCGATATGGATGCGATCCTAAAGGGCGCAAATCCCGGCAATATTCCCTTTTATCAGGCCACAAAATTCGAACTGTCGATCAATTTGAAAGCCGCAAAGGCGCTTTCGCTCACCGTACCCGCGACACTGCTAACCGCCGCCGATATGGTGATCGAATGACGTTTTCTTCCGCCTACGTACGACTAGGTAGCTCCCTTGTCGGTTAGTGGCCCATCGCACCCCTACTGGGCCGCCTGCTGTTGGTCTGCTCCTGGGGCTCAGCGACAGACTATGCTGCCGCTCGATCTTCCTTATCAGCCCGTCGCATGACGATCTTGAGCACATCATCCGGCAACGGCCGTTGCGGCGCTTTGGGATCATCCCACGGCGCGCGCATCCAGACATCGCCGTTCAGCGCCGATTGGTATCCATGAATTCGAGGATCGAGTTTGGTACCTCGCCGAACTCAACGTAGCGTCGGCGCAGCTCGTCGGCGATATCCATGGTCGCGTCACGAGACCAGCCTTCGGCGGTATTGAAAGCCACGATGCGGACTGGACGACTATACTGGCCTTCCACTAGGTCACGTATCAGGGTCTCGCGGTCAGCGTTGTCAGCGTCGGTCTCGCGCCAGTAGCAGCCCATCCGGCCGAAGTCCTCCAGCACGAGATAAGTGTTTTGGTCGGCCCCTTGGGGCACAATCGATGGCGAGGCATGCATAACGAAACTCCTGGACCAAAGCGTGCCACTAGCCTACGTGCCAGTGAATGCCGCGCCAGCTTACAATTTGTCTCGCCTTCCCCGAGAGCCCATATGCTAACTGGCACTTGTTCCAATTGAAGTCTGACCGCAAGTCTGCGCCGCGCTTGCCGCAGGTTGTGCAGATGAAGTCGGCGCCTACGCCGCCATCTCGTCTTCTTTGTCCTCGCCGCGCATGACGATCCTGAGGGCCTCATCCGGCAATGGCCGTTGCAGCGTCTTGGCCTCGTCCCACGGCGCCCGCAGCCACACATCGCGCTCCTCGTCGGTCGTCAGGATGACCGGCATGGCCTTCGGGTGGATCGGTGCAACGATGGCATTCGGCGCTGTGGTCAGGAAGCCGTAGACCTGATGCGGCCCTGGTACCGGCTTGGACTTCGTGCCGCGATCGCCGTTGAACGTCGTCCAGATGCCCGCGAACGCGAACGGCGGCCGGTCCTCATTGAGCGCGAACCAGACCACGTCTTTCTTCTTGGTCTCCGGGTTCGGCTCCGGCGCGTACTCGGCAAAGCTGTTGGCCGGGACCAAGCAGCGGCCTTCCGGCTTGAGCCAGCCTCGCCAGTGCGGCGACGACGTGTTGCGTATGTTGGTGACCGGCGGCCCGCCTGTGCGCGGTGGCGGCGGCATGCCCCAGCGCATCAGGACCATCTCAGTGCCCGCGTCGGCGTTGCGGATGACCGGCGCAGGATAGTCGGGAAACACGCCCGGCATTGGCGGCAGGTTGCCGACGTAGCGGTTGATCACGCGAAACAGGTTGATGATCGCGGCTTGGTTGGTGGTGATGCTGTAGAGATTGCACATCGCTGACGCTAATCCGGCCTGCCCAAGCCAAACCCACGATCCTGTTGCTGGCGACGATGACACTCATGATGGATAAGTTGAGTGTTCTCGGGAGTGTACCCTTTCCAAGCTACAAATCGGTCAAGCTCAGCCTCCTTTTCGGGAAGCTGTTTGCTGCAAATGCTGCACTTGCCATCTTGCTCGCGCATCTTCAGCTGCTTCAGCTTCGTCCGATGGGCTGGCGTTCCACGCTCATCATGCGTCAGCCGGATGAATATCCGCCGTCGAAAGTAGAATAGGAGCTGGGGATCGCCACCGCTCATAGCTTCGAGCTTTGACCGAACCTCATTGAGAAGAGCGTTGGCCTTTTCAGATTGTTCCTTCGTCAACTTGCGTCCACTCACTCTCGTCCCCCTCCGGGTCAATTCAGCATTCTCCTGGCCACCATGTTGACGGCGGATCGTTCGCTGAAATCTTCGTCCGGCGCAGCGCCACAAGGTGGCTCCGCTTGTACGGATAGCCGCGCACCACCGAGCAATCCTTGCATCGCATCGAGCGCTCCAGCTCATGAACCGGCGTCCACTTCGGCCGGCGCACGATGTCGAGGGCGACGGTCTGATTGGTGTCGCAACCGAGGCAGCGGACCTCAAGATAGAAGTAACCGGCGTTGAGCGCGTCGCCAAGCGTTGGCGACGGCTGGGCAGGCCCCTTGAAGGCGAGCATGCGCTTATTCCACGCCTCGATGGCCAGCCGGTCGGCTTGCTTGCGGGCCTCTGCCGCCCGCTCTGCCGCCGCCCGAACCGATGCGCCGTAAATGCTCTCGCGCGATTTGGTGCCCATGCCAGGACGGAGGATCGCCGGGCGGCGCCGGACAGGCAAGCCGCTACGGATTGCGGTGGAGAACTCGACGGGCACAAGGCGGCCGGTGCCGGCGCCGACAGAACCGGACCTGTACATCGAGGCAGCCTACCGGCTGTAGGAGATCAAGCAGCGGAGCAAGTAGCCCATCTACGTCATGCTCCCCGGCATAAAGCAGCGGATCGAGACGCTGTAGCCGAGAACCCAGAGCGGCCAGACGATCGTTCGCCCCACCCGGTTCGGCTCGGTGATGACCGCATCGTCGGGCACATCGACCCACACCAGCTCGCTGTCATCGCCATCGCTGCGCGGCACGCGGACGCGATAGTGGCCGCCGCTGCTAATCCAGTCGGCATCGGCGATCGTTCGGCCATCGGCGGCCGAGCAGCACGGCCCCCTGCCGCTCCTTAGGCCGTTGAACCACGCGCGCAATTCCGGAGATGAGCCAGTATACTTGCCACGATCACGGGCGAGGCTGGGCGTTACGAGCAGCGCGACCATGACGACGCCCGCCGCGACGAAGATCAGCGATTGCGCATTCGACATCCGCCACATCGCGCACCGCCTTTGTGTGCGAAGTCGAACATAATTTACCGCGATGCGCGTTTTTGAGAATACCCTTACGCACCGGGGTCCCGCGTACCCCGCCCCGCGCGCCGTCTCAAGGCGATGAATTCCTTCTTGGCTCAAATTCACAAGATTTTGGCGCGCCATAGCAAGACTAAGTAGCTGTCACCGTCGTAGGGCGTCCCGTTGGCTCGCTCCGGTTCAATCCGGACGGGGTGTGAACCACATCAATAAGCGAGCCAAACTTAGTTCAGCGTCCAGGCCAATGCGGTTTGGCGGAGAGCGCTGACGATTGCTCAACAGAGGGGTTCTGGGAATATGCAAAAATTGGGAGTGGTGGTGCTTGCCGCCATGCTGGCTGGCTGCGCCTCATCCGCAGCAGACATCACGCCGAGCTACGTCTCGCCGGTTCAATATTCGTCCTATAACTGCCAGCAATTAGGACTGGAAGCTCAATCGGTATCGGCGCGCGCCGCTGCGCTCTCGGGAGCACAGGACAATCAGCGAACAAAGGACGCAATCGCGACGACGGCGGCGGTCGTGATTTTCTGGCCGGCAGCGTTTCTTGTGGGCGGAGACAAACAAACCGCAGCCGAACTCGGCCAGATGAAGGGGCAGATGGTCGCAATCGAACAGGCATCTGTTGCAAAGAAGTGCAACATTCAATTTCAGGGCAAGCCGCCAGCTACTTGACCAAGCAGCGGGCCGCCCGGTCCTCGTCAATTGAACTGAAGAAACGAGACCAATGACTAACCGTCTTTCGACCGCTGCCACAGCGACTGCTGGCATCCTGCTGATCGTCGTGACGTTGGCTTCGTCCCCGTCGTTCGCCGGTAGTCGGGCGATGGGCACGAACCCGCGAGCGATGGGCACCAATCCACGAGCCCTTGGCACCAACCCACGCGCGCTGGGTACTAATCCGCGAGCGCTCGGCACCAATCCCCGCGCGGTGCGGGAGCGGCAGGGGTGGGACGAAAATAAAAATCCCGCGCCGCTACCGTTGCCGCCTAGCGTTCACGAAGGGTTTTCAACGGTGCCCGGTCCCGGCTGGAAGTACGAGCGCTTTAAGGGGGCGGAGTGATGACAACCGGAGCCTCCCGCGCAACCTCGACCGGCGACATGGTCAAACATCGGTCTCTTCGATGCCCTTCCCAATAAAACGGAGGCAAGCCTCCGCAACGCAACTCGGAAAATCGCCCGGGCAAATATCTTGAAAGCCCGCTGTCGCGCGTACCCCGCCCCGCCTATGGCCGCCAAAGGACCCCAACGGCAAACATTTCTTGAGATGTTTCTCCGGGCAGGCTGCGCGCATCGCTTGCGAGATCAGGCTGTGCGCGGCGCCTACGTTACGCCTCTGTAGGTTCTAAAGGATGCCAGTTGCTCGGCCGCATCGGCGATCTCGTCCGGCGCGCTGATACCCAGCTTGGCGAGCAAGCGGACGCGCTGTTCTGCGACTTGCTTGGCGGTCCCGCCAAGCCGTTCGGCAATTTGAGCATCAGTCTTGCCAGCCGCCAAGCGCCTCAGGAACTGCTTCTCGCGCGGACTTAGCGGCAGTTTGCTCATGCCGCGCGCAGGGTGGCAAGCAAGGGCTTGCTCGGACGCCGCGCGGTCGTGCGAAGATAGCTGGCTAAGCAAAAACTCCGGGTCTTCGGTGGTCGAGACAACGAAGCCTAAAGCAGCCTCCCCGATGCCTAGCATCTGAATGGCCTGTTCTGCCGTTAGACCTTGCTTTTGCATAACCTCCCGAACACGGCGGCGACCTTCGGGCGAAAGCTGCCCGAGCAGAAACTCACGTTCGACCTGCGTTTCGAGGATCGGTCTGTTCATGGGCGCCCGGCCCGAATGCTCGGATGCGGGAGAGCCCTATCATAGTTTGCGCGCGAGGCAGTTGCGCTACGTCAAGTGCGCCCGGCCGCCCGCATCGAGAGGACGTCGCAGGATCGCGAAGCCGAGGGCTAGGGGCCTTCCGCCGCGCATGCTACGTGTCATCGACCTAACGATCCAGAAGTGAGATTGCGTTGCGACAGATCAGGTGCGAACGTCGAGACAGTCGCGGCGCGGGCATCGTTTCAGGGTCGCAAGGGACAGTCACAGGTGCGTCGAAGCGTGCGGGGCATAGTGCGCAAGAGCCACCCGACGACGCACTGGCGACGATCCCTCGCAATCGGAGGGCGAGGGAACCCTGCGCAAGGGACACTATATAGACACCATTTTTGTTTTCTCTCGCGTTATCAATAGGTTACATAGGGGCACGCATTCCCGCAAGGGGAGAGGGCAAGAGAGCTACGCCGCGGCCACCGTCAGGTTGGCGCCATCCACCTGCACCACCTTCACCCGCGTGCCGGCTGGTGTATCGGGGCCGGCGACGCGCCAGACGGTGTCGCCGATGCGCACGGTGCCGCTTCCATCGATGATCGGCTTCTCCAGCGTGAACTCGCGGCCCAGAAGCGCCTCGGTGCGCTTGTTCAGATGCGGGCTCGCGCTCGTGTCGATCCTGCCGCGCGCGAGGCGCCGCCATACCGGGACTGCGGCGGCGGCGAACAGCGCGAACATCACGAGCTGTGCCTGCCAGGCGGGATGAGCGACGAAGGACACCAATCCGACCAGCAGCGCGGCAAGCCCGAGCCAGAACAGGAACACGCCCGGCGCGAACACCTCCAGCGCCATCAGGATGAAGCCGAAGATCAGCCAGTTCCACGTGCCGAGGGTGACGAACATATCGGTCATGACACGACCTCTGGGTTACCTCATTGTTGCGGCGGCACGGCCGGCGGCGCGCTACCGGCCGGCGGCACCGAGCCGCGACGGGCGGCGGCGGTTGCGGAGGCCGCGCTTTCGCCGAACGTCGCCTTGGCAATTTCGCCGATGCCGGCGAGCGAACTGAGCAGGCTCACGGCTTCCATCGGCAGCATGATGATCTTCTGGTTTGGCGCCTCCGCAAACTGTCCGAACGCCTTGATATATTTGTCGGCGATGAAATAGTTCAACGAGGCGACGTCGCCCTTGGCAATTGCCTCAGACACCATCTGCGTTGCCTTGGCCTCGGCCTCCGCCAGACGCTCGCGTGCTTCGGCGTCGCGGAAGGCGGCTTCGCGGCGGCCTTCCGCCTGGAGGATCTGGCCCTGCTTGGCGCCCTCGGCGCGCAGGATTTCGGACTGCCGCTGGCCTTCGGCGGCCAGAATGTCGGCGCGCTTGACGCGCTCGGCCTTCATCTGCCGGCCCATGGCCTCGACGAGATCGGCCGGCGGCACGATGTCCTTGATCTCGATGCGGTTGACCTTGACGCCCCAGGGCGAAACCGCGGCATCGACGACGCGGAGCAGGCGCTCGTTGATCTCGTCGCGATGCGACAGCACCTGGTCTAGATCCATCGAGCCCATCACCGAGCGGATGTTGGTCATGGTCAGGACGGTGATTGCGTTGTTGAGGTTGGCGACCTCGTAGCTCGCCTTCGCAGCATCAAACACCTGGTAGAAGGCGACGCCGTCCACGCTCACCGTCGCGTTGTCCTTGGTGATCACCTCCTGCTCGGGAATGTCGATCACCTGCTCCATCATGTTCATCTTGCGCCCGACGCGATCGAAATAGGGCACGATCAGGTTGAGTCCCGGCGATAGCGTCTGGGTGTATTTGCCGAACCGCTCGATGGTCCAGTCATAACCCTGCGGCACCGTTTTCACGCCGGCAAGCAGCGTGACGATGACGAGAAACACCAGTGCAATTGCAAAAATATCGAAACCACTCATAGCTCCTCCAAGGCGGGAAAAGGCTTTTCCCGCGCCGTTCATTGGTCGGATTCGCGTCCCGACCGGTTCAGCGGCACACTTTACGTCGGCCTCTCGCGATCATTTCACAAGACGCACGAAGCCGGAACGACGGCCATTAAGTATTGGCGGGGAGGCTCTTGAAACGCGGCGGCGGCAACCTAGCGCGCCTCATTCGATGACCTCATCGGCCGTTGCGAGCAATGCCGGCGGGATCGCCACGCCGAGCACCCCGGCGGTGCGCAGGTTGACCGTAAGCTCGAACTTGGTGGGATTTTGCACGGGAAGATCGGCCGGCTTCTCGCCTTTCAGGATGCGGTCGATATAGGCAGCGGCGCGGCGGAGCTGCTCGGCGCTGTCAGTGCTGTAGGACATCAGGCCGCCCTCGTCGACGAAGGTGCGGCTCCAATAGACAGCGGGCAGACGGGCCTTGCTGATCGCGGCCTGGAGGCGCGCGCGGTTTGCCAGGGTGAAGAAATCCGGCAGCACCAGCAGGCCCTCGTCCTTGCGGGATGCAAGGGCTGCGATCGAGGCCTCGTCATGGACCGGCGCCGGCTCGACGACGACCCCGAGCGCGCGCGCGGAGTCCTCAATTGCGCGCAGCATCAGGCCGGCGAACGGCGCGGTGGCGGGATTGTAGATCACCGCCACGCGGCGCACCGGCGGCGCGATCTGCGTCAGCATGTGCAGCCATTTGCCGGCCATCGGCCCGTCATAATCGGTAAAGCCGGTGATGTTGCCGCCGGGATGGGCGAGCGCTTCCACAAATCCTTGACCGACGGGGTCGGTGACCACCGCGAATACGATCGGCATTGTCGAGGTACGCTTGCGCAATTCCTCGACGCAGGGCGTGCCGACCGCGAGCAGGATATCGGGATTGAGCGTAACCAGCTCGCCCGCCTGCCGGGCGATCAGCGCCCGGTCGCCGCCGCCACTACGCCAGTCGATCCGTAAATTGTCCTGTTCTTTCCAGCCAAGCGTCGCGAGCGCATCGACCAGGATCGTCGCGCGCATCTGCGCGATGGCGTCATCGGCTGCCGTCACCGTGAGCACGCCGAGCCGGCGCATCGCGACCGGCGCCGGCTGCGCTGCCGCCGGCAGCGGCAGCAGCGCGGCGCCGCCGAGAAGTGCCAGAACCTCGCGCCGCTTCATGAGGCGTCCCTCAGATCCAGGCACATTAGATCCAGCCTTGCAGCTCGCGCAGCACCAGGGTGCGGATCACGTCCATGCCGGGCTCGCTGTCGTTGAGGCAGGGGATCGCGGCAAACGCCTCGCCGCCATTGTGCCTGAATATCTCGGCATTCTCCTGTGCGATCTCCTCCAGCGTCTCCAGGCAGTCGGCAGCAAAGCCCGGCGTCACCACCGCGATGCGGCGCACGCCTTCCTGCGCCAGGCGCTTCATGGTCGCATCCGTATAGGGCTGGAGCCATTCCTCATTGCCGAACCGCGATTGGAAGGTGAGTAGCAGCTTTGACGCGTCGAGCTTCAGCCGGCGGCGCAGCGCCTCGGTGGTTGCCACGCAGTGGCCCTGATAGGGATCGCCCTTCTCGACATAGGATATCGGCATGCCGTGGAAGGAGGCGACGATCAGCTCCGGCTTGAACGGCAGGCTCGCCAGGCTCGCCTCGATCGAGGTCGCGAGCGCCTCGATATAGGATTCGTCCTCGTAGTAAGGCGGGCTCACCCGCAGCGTCGGTTGTGCGCGCAGGCGGGCGAGCACGCGAAACACCTCGTCGCAGACGGTCGCCGAGGTCGAAGCCGAATATTGCGGATAGAGCGGCACGGTGAGGATCCGGTCGCAACCCTGCGCGATCAGCGCGTCGATGCCGGACTTGATCGACGGGTTGCCGTAGCGCATCGCCCAGTCGACCACGACATGCGCGCGGTCGGCGAGTGCGGCCGCGAGCTTGTCGGCCTGCGAGCGCGTGATGGTCTTGAGCGGCGACTCGTTCTTCTCGGTGTTCCAGATCTTCTGATAGTCGATCGCCTTGGTGCGGGGGCGCTTGCGCAGGATGATGCCGTTCAGCACGAACTGCCAGACCAGGCCCTGGTCCTCGATGACGCGGGGATCGCTCAGGAATTCCTTGAGGTAGACGCGCACGCCCGGAGCATCCGCGGTGTCGGGGGTCCCGAGATTGACGAGCAGCACGCCGACACGCGAGGCGGCCGCAGCCGCGGTGGCCTTCGATGTGTCGATCGGGAGAACGCGCGTCATGGCCCAACGGGTTCGCGCGTTGGGCCGAACTTGTCAAGATTGGGCCGAGTTCGCTAGGGTTTCGACCCGAGCGCGGTGGGTTTCCATCGCGCTCGACCTTTTGGCGGAGCATGGTCTCCTCGGAAAACCGGTGCCCACTTTTCCGGACCATGCGCAGGGGGAAGGAACCATGACGCTCGCGGAATGGTGCGTGTTTGGGGCGTTGCTGCTCTATCTTGCGACGATCGCCTCGATCAAATGGATCAGGTTCGGTCGCTTCGACAATTCGAAGCCGCGCGACCCGGCCTTCTATGAGGATGCCATCTCCCAGCGCGCGCTGGGCGCGCACCAGAACGGCATCGAGACCTTCCCGTTCTTCGCGATTGCCGTGCTGCTCGCTGAATTCCGCGATTCGCCGCAGCGCCTGGTCGACGAGCTCGCCGCGCTCTTCCTGATCGTGCGGATCGCATACGTCTTCACCTATCTTGGCAACCGCCCGACGCTGCGCTCGATCCTCTGGAGCATCGGTTTTGCGATCAACGTCGCGATCTTCTTCATGCCCGCCTTGAAGCGATTTCTGCCGGTGTGAAGTTCTCTCTGACGTGTCCCGGACGCGGTGCAGCGCCTTGGCGCTGCACCGCAGAGCCGGGACCCAGAAAGCCACGCCCACTGCGCGGAGAGATGGGCCCTCTGCGGCGCATCGTCGAAGAGACGCTGAGCTGCGTCCGGGGCACGAGAATTCTCATCAAAAACACGTCGTTCGTTCGGCGGCGAGGTAGCCGAACAAGAGGCCAGTGCCGAACAGGAGCACGAGGCCGGCAGCCGCAAATTCGATGCCGCGCATAAAGAGTGCGCCGCCGCCGTCGCGGCCGGCGCTCAGGCGCCGGGCGATGTCCTTGGCGGAGACGGCGATGACCGCGATGGTAGCAACCGTGATGGCGGTGCCGAGCCCCATCAGGAAGGTCGCGGCGATGCCGGCCCAGAACAGGCCCTGGGCGAGTGCGAACACCAGGACCAGGATCGCGCCTGAGCAGGGGCGGATGCCGACGGTGAGGATTGCCGCGAGCCCGCGCCGCCAGCCACCGGGGCCGGCAAGCTCGCCTGGCGTCGGGCCGTGGGAATGGCCGCAATGCTCGTCATGGACATGGTCGTGGGCATGGGCGTGGGTGTGGGCTTGGCCATGGTGGTGATTACTGTGACCATGATCATGCGCGTCATGATGATGGTGATGGTGGCCGTGATCGTGATGATGCGGCACGCCGGCGATCGCAGGCACCGGCTGGGAGGCCTGGAGCGCGCGGATGAAGGCGCCGCCCTTGACCCAGACGAGGCGCAGCCCGAACGCTGCGATCAGAGCGTAGCTGGCGATCTCGATCACCTTCTCGGCGCTGCACATGGTCCTGGCCGTCGCATTCAGCGCCCAGGCCGCGACGCCGACGATGAGGACTGCGACCAGCGACTGCATCAGCGCCGAGGCAAAGGACAACACGATGCCACGCCGTGCCGTTTCCTGGTTGGCGACGAGGTAGGACGAGATCACAGCCTTGCCATGGCCGGGGCCGGCGGCATGGAAGATGCCGTAGGCAAACGAGATGGCGAGCAGCGTCCACACCGCCGAGCCGTCGGATTTCGCGGCGCGGATGGTCGCCGACATCTCGCGGTAAAATTCCGATTGCTTCGCCAGCAGCCAACCGATGATGCCGCCGGCCTCCGGCTCGGGCGCGGGGCGCGGGCCGCCGAAGGGGTTTTGCGCGAAGAGATCGTGAAGCGCCGCATCGACGGCCAAGACGGCGACAAGAACGGCCGCGCCGGTTGCAAGCGAATGGGCAAGCGGAGAGCGAAGGAGAGAAGTCACGGGCAATCCACGGTGATCTTGTTGGCGAACATCATGCCGAAGTTCGAGTTCTCGCCGTCCACAAAGGTCTGCTCGTTGAGCTTCTGGGCGCTCGCGGTGCCGTCATTCGGCCGCTCCAGCTTGATCTGGCAGCCGGCTGGTGCGCCGACCAGCTTGACCGGGTTGTCCTTGGCCATCTGGAAGTCGATGAAGAAGGAGCGGTCGAACACCTCAAGCACGAGTTGCTTCGGCTTCAGCGGCGTCTTCAGCGGCAGCGTGAAGTGCAGGGTCAGCACGGTGTCCTTGTAGTCGAGGAAATAGTCGACCGGCTCGTTGAAGCGCTCCCTCTTTCCGTCGGCCTTGGCGAAGGTGAAGTAGGCATATTCCTTCAGCGACTCGACATTGGTCTGGGCGAGCGGGGCCAGCTCCTCGCGCGTGTAGCTGCCCTTGGTCTTGCCCTCGAGCCCCTGGGTCGCATAGGCCGAGAACATGTCGTCGAAGGTCCAGGCGTGGCGGACGCCGGTGATCGAACCGTCGGGCGCGTAGATCAGCTCGCTGGTCGCGGTGATCCAGACATGCGGATGGGCCTGCGCCATCCCCGCCGCAAGCGACAGGCCGGCGGCGAGCAACCATCCGAACAGGCCGCGCATGCCCATCAGGCCGCCTTCGCTTCGTCGAGCAGGCCGCGGCGGCGCAAGAGCGCATCCGGCTCCGGCGGCCGGCCTCGGAAGGCCTCGTAGGCGGCTTCCGGATCGACCGATCCGCCGGTGGAGTAGATGTCATCGTGCAGGCGTTTGGCGACATCGGGATCGAAGATGTTGCCGGCTTCCTCGAAGGCGCCGAAGGCGTCGGCATCCATCACCTCCGACCACATATAGCTGTAATAGCCGGCAGCGTAGTGGTCGCCGGAGAAGATGTGGCCGAATTGCGTGGGCCGGTGCCGCATCGCGATCTCCTCGGGCATGCCAATCTTCTCGAGCTCCGCCTTCTCGAACGCGCGCACGTCCGTCGCGGTATCGGCCGGCTGGGTGTGGAATTCGAGATCGACCAGCGCCGAGGAGACGAACTCGACGGTGGCAAAGCCCTGGTTGAACTTGCGTGCCGCGAGGAAGCGCTGGAGCAGGTCGTCGGGCAGCGGCTCGCCGGTCTGATAGTGGCGGGCGAACTGCTGCAGCACCTCGGGCCGCTCCTGCCAGTGCTCATAGAGCTGGGAGGGCAGCTCGACGAAGTCGGTGAACACCGAGGTGCCCGATAGCGACGGATAGGTCACGTTGGAAAGCATGCCGTGCAGGCCGTGGCCGAACTCATGGAACAGCGTGCGGGCGTCGTCGGGCGACAGCAGCGAGGGCTCGCCGCCGGCGCCCTTGGCGAAGTTGCAGACATTGATGACGAGCGGCGCGGTCTCGCCGTCGAGCTTCTGCTGCTCGCGCAGCGAGGTCATCCAGGCACCCGAGCGCTTTGACGGCCGGGCATAGTAGTCGCCATAGAACAGCGCCTTGTGCTTGCCGTCCCGGTCCTTCACCTCCCAGACGCGGACATCCGCGTGCCAGGCCGGGACATCCTTGCGCTCCTCGAAGGTGATGCCGAACAGCCGCGTGGCGCAGTCGAAGGCCGCCGCGATCATGTGGTCGAGCGTCAGATACGGCTTGATCGCGGCATCGTCGAAATTGGCGCGCTGGAGGCGCAGCTTTTCGGCGTAGTAGCGCCAGTCCCAGGGCGCGAGCTGGAAATTGCCGCCTTCGGTCGTGATCAGCTCCTGCATTTCGTCGCGATCGGCGAGCGCGCGCGCCCGCGCAGGCTTCCAGACCCGCTCCAGGAGGCCCCGCACCGCATCCGGCGTCTTGGCCATCGAATCCTCGAGCCGGTAGGCGGCGAAGGTCGGATAGCCCAGGAGATTGGCGCTCTCCTCGCGCAGCTTCAGGATCTCGACGATGGTCTCGTTGTTGTCGTTGGCGTTGCCATTGTCGCCCCGCGCGGTGAAGGCCTTGTAGACCTTCTCGCGCAGGTCGCGCCGCGCCGAGCCCTTCAGGAACGGCTCGACCGAAGAGCGCGACAGCGTGATGATGGCCTTGCCGGCCAGCCCGCGATCTTCTGCCGCAGCCTTGGCGGCCGCGACGAAGCTCCCCGGCAGTCCCTCGAGGTCGTCCTCGCCGAGCTCCATGAACCACTCCTGCTCGTCACCGAGCAGATGATGGCTGAAGGTGGTGCCGAGCTGGGCGAGCTTCTCGTTGATCTCGGCCATCCGCGCCTTGGCCTCCTCGGTGAGCCCGGCGCCGGCGCGGTGGAAGCGGGTGTAGGTGCGCTCGAGCAGGCGGAGCTGCTCCGGATTGAGCTTCAGCGTGGCACGGATCTCGTGGAGCTGGGCGATGCGGCCAAACAGCACCGCGTTCATCATGATCGGATTCCAGTGCCGCGCCATCCGCAAAGAAACGTCCTTGTCGATCTCCAGGATCGCCGGATTGGAGTGCGCGGAGACGAGGTCGTAGAACACGGCCGAGACCTTGGTGAGCAGCTTGCCGGAGCGCTCCAGCGCCGTGATGGTGTTGGCGAAGTCCGGCGTCGCCGGATCATGGACGATCGCCGCAATCTCCGCGGAGTGGTCGGCGAAGGCCTGCTCGAAGGCGGGCAGGAAGTGCTCCGGGCTGATCTCGTCGAACGGCGGGGTTGCGAACGGCGTCACCCAGGCCTTCAGGAGCGGGTTCGTCTCGGCCGGCGCGTCGCCGGTATTTTCGCGGGGTTCTGACATGACCTGTCCCGTTTTTTGCGCTGGTTTGTTGCAGCCAGCTATAGCACGCGATGGGGCTTTTTTGCGCCATTTGGCCTTGCTCCCGGGCCCCTTTTCGGGGAGATTGCGGCCCCTAAGACCACGGACCGAGAGCTCATGAACGCACCCGCCTCCTCCTCCCGCCAGATCGTCTGGCCGAGCGTCATCACCGTCATCAGCGCCGCCATCCTGATCGGCGCCGAGGTGTTCGGCGCGGCGTTTGCCGGCGGCTGGGCGCTCGCGATTCTGTTCGGGCTCGACGACACCGGCGCGCACATCGTGCAGGCCGTGCTGTTCGCGCTCGGCGTCTTCGTCATGACCGCGTTCATCCGCGCTGCTCAGCGCGTCGAGCCGTTCACGAAGCGCGCGTGAGGCGCCGCGCGCGAGCAAGAGGCGCGCGCAAGCTCGCGCAAACTTAACAGCCGTTCATCTTCAGCGTCGCTCGCGCACCACAGCGCAAGCAGCCGTTAGGCAATTCTGCTCTCAGCATAAAAAAATTCTTGCGAAGCAGAGTCAAAACGCTTATGTGCGGTCTTGCCCAATTTCGCACGTGCCTGTGGTCGTGTGTCAGTCGGTAGGTATCCGGACAAGAGGCCGGACAGCCGCCAAGGGGTGAAGAAGCCGAGGGGCTCTTCGGAAGTGCCGAAGTCGGAAGACTGAAGCAAGCCCGGAGTGTCCAGCATCTCTCTCAAAGAGATGCCTAGTCGAAGGTGACTTTGCTCTTTGCAACCGTGACTGGCAGCCGGAGGCGAACCGGCGCACCTCGTTCTCAACGGGGGACGCGACTTAAAGCAACGACGGATCGGGCTTTTTTGGTCTCTACCGGCATTCCAACGCCGGCGCGGGCTACTGAAAAGGCTTGTCCTTCATTGCCAGGTGAGCGGGCGGGAAAATTCCCAACCAATCCACGGCAGCACAATTCGGTCTCGGGTTCTCGGCCCTGTCGCGTCTCCATCGTGCGGCAGCGCCAAAGCACCCCTGTCCGAGAACATTTTGAACGGGCTCCGTCGCTGGGGCCGTTTGGAGGGTGCTATGACCGATCGCATCAGGGAATTTCTGCGCAACCGCCGCACTGAAGGTCTCGATACCGAGCCGTGCCTCGTCGTCGACCTCGAGGTCGTGCGCGACAATTACCAGAGCTTTGCCAAGGCGCTGCCCGACAGCCGCGTGTTCTATGCCGTCAAGGCGAACCCGGCGCCGGAAGTGCTGGCGCTGCTCGCCTCCATGGGCTCCTGCTTCGACACCGCAACCGTCGCCGAGATCGAGATGGCGCTGGCCGCCGGTGCGACACCTGACCGCATCTCCTTCGGCAACACGATCAAGAAGGAGCGCGACATCGCGCGCGCCTTCGCGCTCGGCATTCGGCTGTTCGCGGTGGATTGCGCCGCCGAGGTGGAGAAGGTCGCCCGTGCCGCGCCGGCTGCGAAGGTGTTCTGCCGCATCCTCTACGACTGCGCCGGCGCCGAGTGGCCGCTGTCGCGCAAGTTCGGCTGCGACCCGGAGATGGCGGTCGAGGTGCTCGACCTCGCCAAGCGTCTGGGCCTGGAGCCGTGCGGCATCTCCTTCCATGTCGGCTCGCAGCAGCGCAAGGTGAAAGCGTGGGATCGTGCGCTGGCGATGGCCTCGCAGGTGTTCCGCGACTGCGCCGAACGCGGCATCAACCTCTCGATGGTCAACATGGGCGGGGGCTTCCCGACCAAGTACCTGAAGGACGTGCCGCCGGTGGTCACCTACGGCCGGTCGATCTTCCGTGCGCTGCGCAAGCACTTCGGCAACCAGATCCCCGAGACCATCATCGAGCCGGGCCGCGGCATGGTGGGCAACGCCGGGGTGATCGAGTCCGAGGTCGTGCTCATCTCGAAGAAGAGCGACGAGGACGAGGTGCGCTGGGTGTATCTCGACATCGGCAAGTTCGGCGGTCTCGCCGAGACCATGGACGAGTCGATTCGCTACGCGATCCGCACCCCGCATGACGGCGCGGACATGACGCCGTGCGTGCTCGCTGGGCCCACCTGCGATTCCGCCGACGTCCTGTACGAGAAGAGCCCGTATCCGCTCCCGGTGACGCTCGAGATCGGCGACAAGGTGCTGATCGAAGGGACCGGGGCCTATACGTCGACCTACTCGTCGGTGGCGTTCAACGGCATCCCGCCGCTGAAGACGTATCACATCTGATCCGCCTCGACGTCGAGGCTTGATGAACCGGGAGCCGGCGATGCCGGCTCCTCCCTGACATTTTCGATTTCTGACGACGCTTGTGCGCGCGGACGCTTGTCCGCAAGTTCAAGCGAGGACTGACGTGTCATGACTGCTCTTCGGAAGCCACAGGTCGCCCTCACCTCGAAAGCCGCTCCGTTCGCGATCCGTGCGGAGCGTGCTGCCGACGTTGCGATGCGTGAAGCGCTGCTCGATGCCTGCTTTGGCGAGAACCGCCATGGCCGCACCTGCCAGCGCCTGCGCGACGGACGTGCACCCGCCGCAGGCCTTGCCCTGTCGGCGTTGCGCGAGGGGAAGCTCGTGGGAACCGTGCGGCTGTGGCACGTCAGCGCCGGAGGCAGGGCTGCTCTGGTCCTCGGACCGCTCGCGGTCGATCCTGCCTGCCGCGAGTTCGGGATCGGCGCCGCGCTGATGCATCAAGCGCTGGCCGCCGCCCGGGCGCGCGGGCATGCCGCCGTGATCCTGCTCGGCGACGCCCCCTACTACGCCCGCTTCGGCTTCTCGGCGGAGAAGACCGGCGCGCTTTCACTGCCGGGGCCGTTCGAGCGCGAACGGCTGCTCGGCCTCGAATTCGAGGCCGGTAGCCTGGATGACGCCTGCGGCATGATCATCCCGACCGGCGCTGCGCTGCCCAAACGGCGGGCGGCGCGCCCGCACGCGCACGCGGCCTAAAGGGCGACGTCCATCATGGCGAAGACCCCGGCCGCATCCAGCGGTGATGCCCGTCCGCGCCTGCGCAGCCTGATCACATCGGTGCTGTTCGTCCTGATCGCGGTCATGATCGTCAGGGACATCCTGGTGCGACGGTGGAGCGGCTCGCCGCCGCCGTCGCAAGGTACGACACAGCACTCCCGCTGAGCTCCTTTCACTGCCGTTTCGGGGGTTGCGCAGGGCCCCGAAAGGCCCTTTAACCCCGCGAAACACCCCTTCAGTCGAGGTCGAACAGATGTCCCGTCGCCTGATTTCCACCGGCTCTCCCTTCGAGAAGACCGCCGGCTACAGCCGCGCCGTGATCGACGGCGACTTCGCCTTCGTCTCCGGAACCACCGGCTACGACTATGCGACGATGACGATGCCGGCCGATGTCACGAGCCAGTCACGTAACTGCTTCAAGACCATCGAGGCCGCCCTGAAGGAGGGCGGATTCGACATGGCCGACATCGTCCGCGTGACCTACTACCTCACCGACGGCAGCGAGGCCGACGCGCATTTCGCCGTCTGCGGCGAAGTCCTCGGCGACATCCGCCCGGCCGCAACGCTTCTCGTCGTCTCAGCGCTCTATAAGCCCGAGATGAAGGTCGAGATCGAAGTCACCGCCAAGCGCCGCAGCGCCTGATCCACCCCTCACCCTTTGTCTGCCAGCACGTTCCGGAGAAACCATCCCATGAGCCCTCCCTCGCAGATCTACGCGAAGATCACCGGTCCCATCGTCATGGTCGGCTTCGGCTCCATCGGCAAAGGCACGTTGCCGATGATCGAGCGGCATCTCGACTACGACAAGTCGCGCGTCACCGTGATCGATCCCAAGGACGAGGGCCGCAAGGCACATTGCGAGAAGCAGAATGTGCGCTTCATCCAGAAGGCCGTAACCAGGGACAATTATCGCGAGTTGCTGACCCCGCTGCTCACCGAAGGCGGTGGCCAGGGTTTTTGCGTCAATCTCTCGGTCGACACCGGCTCGACCGACATCATGGAGCTCTGCAACGAGCTCGGCGCTCTCTACATCGACACCGTCAACGAGCCCTGGCTCGGCTTCTATTTCGATGCGTCGAAGGGCCCGGAAGCGCGCTCCAACTACGCCCTTCGCGAGGTGACGCTGGCCGCCAAGAAGGCGCGGCCCAAGGGCTCGACGACGGCCGTCTCCTGCTGCGGCGCCAATCCCGGCATGGTCTCCTTTTTCGTCAAGCAGGCACTTCTCAATGTCGCCGCCGACCTGAAGCTCAATGCCCCCAAGCCGAAGACCAAGGCCGAATGGGCGGACTTGATGCGGCAGGCCGGTGTCAAGGGCATCCACATCGCCGAACGCGACACCCAGCGCTCCAAGAAGCCGAAAGAGCCTGATGTCTTCGTCAACACCTGGTCGGTGGAAGGTTTCCTGTCGGAAGGCGTGCAGCCGTCCGAGCTCGGTTGGGGCACCCATGAGAAATGGATGCCCGAGAATGCGCGGACCCACGAAGCTGGCTGCGGCGCTGCCATCTATCTGATGCAGCCCGGCGCCAACACGCGCGTGCGCACCTGGTGCCCGACCCGCGGCGCGCAGTATGGCTTCCTCGTCACGCACAACGAGTCGATCTCGATCTCCGATTACTTCACGGTGCGCGACGCATCGGGCACGGCGATCTATCGACCGACCTGCCACTATGCCTATCATCCGGCTGACGATGCCGTGCTGTCGCTGCATGAAATGTTCGGCCGCGCCGCGAAGATGCAGGAAAAGCACCACATTCTCGATGAGAACGAAATCGTCGATGGTATCGACGAGCTCGGCGTGCTGCTGTTCGGCCACGACAACAATGCCTACTGGTATGGCTCGCAGCTCTCCATCGAGGAGACCCGCAAACTCGCGCCCTATCAGAACGCCACCGGCCTGCAGGTGACCTCCGCCGTGCTCGGCGGCATGGTGTGGGCGCTGGAAAACCCGAACGAAGGCATCGTCGAGGCCGACGAGATGGATTTCGATCGTCTGCTGGAAATCCAGATGCCGTATCTCGGCCCGGTGAAGGGTTTCTACACCGACTGGACGCCGCTGACGGATCGTCCGGGACTGTTTCCGGAGGATATCGATACCAGCGATCCCTGGCAGTTCCGGAATATTTTGGTGCGCTGACGACACGCCTGCGTTATGCCCTGCCAAGGCGGGGCATCAAAATGTCGAAAACAACCCCATGCACAGTAGCCGGCGACGGCTGGCGTGGGGCGTTGCGGGTTCTGCGAAACCACTGGCGCGTCGGGCAAATCAGCCGGGATGACGCCACGATCTCCACCCTCATTCCGGGGCGACGCGACAGCGTCGAGCCCGGAATCCATCCTGCCGCAGAGTTAGCGGATAGATGGATTCCGGGCTCGCGACTTCGTCGCGCCCCGGAATGACGGTTGGGGGCTACTTCTCCTTGATCGACGGCTCCTTGATCGGCGGGGCGATCTTCTCGGCGGGCGCTTGTGGCAGCACCGGCTTCGCCGCACCTTGAGTCTGCGGATCGGGCCGCGCGGGCTCGGGTGCTGGGGTGGTGGGGCGGTCGCCGCCTGGCTTTGACTCCGCGGGCGTCTTGCTCTGATCATCCGGCGTCGGCGTGCCTTGCAGCGGCTGCGTGGCTTGAGCCATGTGTTGCCGGCTCTCGGCCCGGATCTGCGCCAGCGACAGGCCGGAGATCAGGACGCCCGCCCCGAACAGGACACAGGCGATCAGCAGATCCCGGTGAAATCTGAGCTTGTCTTGCTTACCGGCCATCTCAGCTACCCCGCGAATTCGTCCGCAGTATCAACGAAATGGCCGGACCGCAGTTCCGCGGGGATGTCGCCGCAGGGAACCCCGCCGAAACGCTGCGTTCAGTCCGTCGTGCTGACTTCCCAGGTGGCGTGGCGCACGCCGGAGTGGCGCTGCATGTCGACGGCCACGGCGTTCAGTTCGTTCGGATCGACCGCGGTCGCGACCAGCTTCGCAACGATCTCCAGGATGTCGTCGCCGATCTCGACAACCTCGACATCCGCCACGGGATATTTCGCGCTCTCGAGCTTGTCGACGAGGCGGTCGCGCATGTCGGGCAAGGCTTCCGTCGTGACCGCGACCTTGAAGTAGTAGGTCGCCTCCAGCGCCTTCTCGTTCAGCGGGATGCGGTTGATTGCGTTCACCAGGGGACGCAGCAGCGTGTTGCCCGCGATGATGAACACCGTGAGTGCGACAGCCTGCGCGACCAGGTCGGCGCCGGCGCAGGAGCCGACGGCGGCCGAGGCCCAGAGCGTCGCCGCAGTGTTCAACCCGCGCACGTCCATGCCCTGCTTCATGATGACGCCGGCGCCAAGGAAGCCGATGCCGGAGACGACGTAGGAGATCACGCGGACCGCGCCGTCGGCCCCTGTCAGATGCATGGCGAGATCGACGAAGGCGGCGGCGCCGACAGCGACCAGCACATTGGTGCGCAGGCCCGCGGTGCGCTGGCGATATTGCCGCTCGGCGCCGATCAGCGTTCCCAGCACGAAGGCCGTGAAAAGGCTGACCAGCGTATCGAGGAAGTCTGCAAGCTGGAAGGTCGTCAGAAACCGCATGGGTTCGCGCCGCCGTTTGAGAGATGCGGTAGGGTGGGCAAAGGCGCGCTGTTCGCGCGACGTGCCCACCACTTTTGTCTCGCGGAGCGATGGTGGGCACGGCGCAAGGGCACCTTTGCCCACACTACGGCCGGAACGATGAAGAATTAAAGCTCCAGAACGCCGCCGTCCCCATTTTCGTCGGCGAATGCCAAGAGCGTCCCCTTGGCGTTCCAGGCGAGCGCGGCCACGGCCGGTGTGCCGTTGCGGCGGACCAGGATCTCCGCGCCGTCCTCCAGACGCACCATCAACACGGTGCCATCGCTATAGCCGGCAGCGAAGATGTCGTTCTTCGGATGGCAGGCGACCACCGACGCGCGCGCCTGCAAGGGCGCGAGCATCGCGGGCTCCTTGCCCATCGGACCGTCCTTGCTTGCGAACGGCCACAGGATCACGGTGTCGGCGCCCGAGGTCGCCAGCGCCTTGCCGCCCGCGCTCCAGGACATCGAGCGGACGCGGCCGGGATAGCCGGTCATGCGCATGTGCCTGTTATCGGCGAGCCGCCAGCCATGCAGCGCCGGCTCGTGCATCGCGGTGACCAGGAATTTGTTGTCCGGGCTGAAGGTGACGGCGAGATGCGAGCCGGCCCAGGGCAGGAATTCGGCACTCCCCGCCATGTTGGGAAACCACAGCGTCGCGCCGTTGTAATGCGCGATCGCAAGCCGCAGACCCTTCGGCGCAAAGGCGAGCCCGCCGACGGTCGAGGGCACCTCGATCGACTTCTCTTCGTTCTTGCCGCTCTTGACGAAGGCAAACTTGCCGGCCGACCAGGCGAAGGCGCCGTCGGCATGCAGCGCCACCGCATCGATCCAGCGCCGCTTGGGATCGGTCGCGAGCAACGTCACGTCGCCCTTGGCGTCGAGCGCTGTGACCTTGCCGTCGTCGCCGCCCATCACGAGGCGCTTGCCGTCGCTCGCGGTCGAAAGAATGCCGCCACTATGGACGGCGACGGTGCTGATCTCGCCCTGGCTATCCACCAGCGCAACATTCTCCTCGCCGCCGACGAAGGCGGCGCAGTCGGCCAGGAAATGCACAGACGTCACGGCCATCCCCAGCGCGACCGGCTTGACGCGGTCGGTGACGGAGACGATCGAGGGTGAATCGGGAGCCGGCGTAAACTCTTTCATCACGAGACGATGCAGCTCTCGAAGCCTTCGCGAATGGCCTGTTCCGGCAATTCGCGACCGATGAAGACGAGACGGCTCTCGCGCGGCTCGCCCTCCTTCCACTTCCGCTGGTGATTGCCCTCGAGCATCATGTGCACGCCCTGGAAGACATAGCGGTCGTCATCATTGTGGAAGGCGAGGATGCCCTTGGAGCGCAGGATCTTCTGGCCCTCCACCTGCACGAGGTTCTGGAGCCAGGGCATGAACACGTTGGGATCGAGCGGCTTGTCGGTCTTGAGCGAGAGCGACTGCATCTCCTCGTCGTGATAGTGCTTCAGGCCGTGGCCGTGATCATGGTGGTGGTGATGGTCATGTCCGTGATGGTGGTGATGATCATGGTCGTGGTCATGATCATCGGCCTCCAGAAAGTCCGGCTCGATGTCGAGGATGCGGTCGAGGTCGAAGGCGCCGCGGTCGAGCACGTCAGCCAACGCCACCGAGCAGCGCTCGGTGCGGTGCAGCTTCGCATAGGGGTTGATGCCGCGGATGCGGGCCTCGACCTCGGCGAGCTCTCCCTTGGAGACGAGGTCGGTCTTGTTCAGCACGATCACGTCGGCAAACGCGATCTGGTTCTTGGCCTCGGGCGCGTCCTTCAGACGGTCGGAGAGCCATTTGGCATCCGCAACCGTCACGACCGCATCGAGCCGCGCGTTCTTCTGCACGTCCTCGTCGACGAAGAAGGTCTGGGCGACGGGCGCCGGATCGGCAAGACCCGTCGTCTCGACGATGATGGCGTCGAACTTGCCCTTGCGCTTCATCAGCCCGTCCATGATGCGCACGAGATCGCCGCGCACGGTGCAGCAGATGCAGCCATTGTTCATCTCGAACACTTCCTCATCGGCGCCGATGATGAGGTCGTTGTCGATGCCGATCTCGCCGAATTCGTTGACGATGACGGCGTACTTCTTGCCGTGATTTTCCGACAGGATGCGATTCAAAAGCGTGGTCTTGCCGGCCCCGAGATAGCCGGTCAGCACGGTCACGGGAATCTTTTCAAGAATCTTGGGGGCGGTCGCTTCAGACATAACAACTCCGGGGTCGGGCTTGTCGCGCGACGCGAGGCGGGGTGGCCCCTGCCCTAAAGCGCGATGAATCTAAGTTGAATCGTCATCGCGCTTTAGCCCTTGCTTGAGCACGATCTTTTCGGAAAACCGCTGCACACTTTTCCGGATCGTGCCCTAATGGTCAAGCGCGCTGGTCAGGGCCTTTATATTGTGCCTGACCATGTCAATGTAAGTGGGGGCAGGCCCCTTTTCGCCCGTCAAACCGTCCGAAATCAGGGTCCCGCCGACCTTTGAGCCGGTCTCCGCCGCGATCCGCCGGATCAGCCGGTCGTCGCTGATATTTTCGAGGAACACAGCCGGGATTTTTTGGGCTCGGATCTGGCTGATGATCCCTGCGATATCGCGGGCGCTGGGCTCGGTTTCGGTGGAGACGCCGAGCGGAGCGATGAACTGGATGCCGTATTCGGCGGCGAAATAGCCGAAGGCATCGTGGGTGGAGATCACCTTGCGCCGCTCCGGCGGGATTTTTGCGATTGCCTCGCGCACCTCGCGGTCGAGCGCTTCGAGCTTTTCCAGATAGGCTTTGGCTTGCCTACGGAAAACGTCCGCATCCTCAGGCGCGGCCGCGGCCAGCGCGGCGGCGATGTTGGTCACGTAGGCTTTCGCGTTGGGGATCGATTGCCAGGCATGCGGATCGGACTCCGAACCGAGCTTGAGCGGAGCGATGCCGGCGCTCGCCGTCACCACGGTCGCCTTGCTGCCTGAGGATTGTACGAGCCGCGGCAGCCAGCCCTCCAGGCCAAGCCCGTTGACGATGACGAGCCTTGCATCCGCGATGCGCTTCGCATCACCCGGCGCCGGCGTGTAGACATGGACGTCGCTGTCGGCACCGACCAGCGTGGTGAGGTTGATGCGATCGCCGCCGACGTTGCGAACGAAATCGGCGAGGATGGAGAAGCTCGCGACCACGTTGAGCCGCTCCGCCGCTTGAAGCGGCGAGGCGAACAGCAGGAGCGCAACGGCGAGGAGCAGGAGGCGGCGCATCGCTGAAATCAAGCCTCCAGATGCCGGCCCGGAAACATCTGCCGGACCAGCCCGCCGACGCTGCCGAACAGCACGGAGAGGACGTAGAACACGGTCGCCACCAGGATGATCGCCGGCCCTGAGGGAATCCGCGTCTGGAACGACAGCACGAGCCCGGCATAGCCCGAGACCCCTGCGGCGATGACCGCGATAGAGATCATCGCGGTGAGGTCGCGCGACCAGAACCGGGCGATGCCGGCAGGCATGATCATCAATCCGACCGCAAGCAGCGTGCCGAGCGCCTGAAAACCGTTGACGAGATTGATGACGACGAGCGCGAGAAAGGCAAGGTGCGCCGGTCCCCCGGCGCGACTGACGGTGCGCAGGAACAGCGGGTCGACGCTCTCGATCACCAGCGGACGGTAGATCACCGCGAGCACGAGCAGCGTGATCGTGGCGTTGAAGGCGACCACCAGCAGTGTCTGGTCGTCCATGGCGAGGATGTTGCCGAACAGCACATGCAACAGATCGATATTGGTGCCCTTGATCGAGACGATGGTGACGCCTAGCGCCAGCGAGGCCAGATAAAAGGTCGCAAGCGAGGCGTCCTCCTTCAAACCGGTCGAGCGCGCGACCACGCCGGCGAGGATAGCGACCGCAAATCCCGCAATCAGGCCGCCTGCGGTCATCGCGAACAGATTGAGGCCGGAGAGCAGGAAGCCGATCGCGGCACCAGGGAGGATCGCATGTGCCATGGCGTCACCGACGAGGCTCATCCGCCGCAGCATCAGGAACACGCCGATCGGCGCGCCCGCGAGCGACAGCGCGACCACGGCAGCGAGCGCGCGCCGCATGAACTCGAATTCGGTGAAGGGGCCGATCAGCGCGTCATACATCGTGCGTCATGCCGCCTGCGAGCGCTCGTCATCGTCGGCGCAGGCCGCCGCGCTGTCGTCGAAGGCTTCGCACATCCGCATCGCGACCATCAGGTTCTCCGCCGTCAGCACCTCGGCGGTCGCGCCCCAGGCCACCGGGCCGCGCGCAAGCAACAGCGTTTGCGGGAAGTGCGCCCGCACCATCTCCATATCGTGCAGAGCGGCGAGCACGGTGCGGCCCTCGCCATGCCAGCGCGTCACCAGCGCGAGCAGATCGGCCGTGGTCTTGCTGTCGATGGCGTTGAAGGGCTCGTCCAGCACGATCAGGCGCGCATCCTGGAGCAGCACGCGCGCGAACAGCACACGCTGCATCTGCCCGCCGGACAGCGTGCCGATCGGGCGATTCTCGAAGCCGTTCAGCCCCACGGCGGCGATCGCGCCCAGGATCTTCTCGCGTGCGGCCTTGCCGATGCCGCCGAACAGGCCGATCCCACGCCACAGCCCCGTGCCGACGAAATCGAACACCGAGATCGGGAAGCTGCGGTCGATGTCGGCGGTCTGTGGCAGATAGGCGATATCGCGCGGATCGAGTCCCCCGAGTTGGATGCTGCCTGCCAGCGGCTTGAGGATGCCGACGATGCCGCGGAGCAGCGTCGACTTGCCCGCGCCGTTCGGCCCGATCACCGCGACCAGCGCCCCACGCGCGATCTCGCCCTTGAGGTGGTGCACCGCCGGGTGGCGGTCATAACCCAGGGTGACATTGTGGAAACCGAGCGCCGCCATGGTCACCTCATCGCCAGAAAGACCACGCCCCAGAGCACCACGCAGACGGCCAGTGCCGCGGCTAAGCGGCCCACCATGGTCATGCGCAGGATCGACCAGGGCGCGGCCTGGGCGGGATGCGGCGCCGAGGGGTCGTGGACATGGGCGTGCGTGTGGTCGTGCCCATGGGCATGGGCGTGGTCATGAGAGTGGCCCTGGGAATGGTCGTGATGGTGGACGTGGGACGCGGCGGGAACCATTTGGGAATGTTATATTATAACATTACCCCTGTCCACGCCGACCTTACCCGTCATTCCGGGCGATGCGAAGTATCGAACCCGGAATGACGCCAACATTTGCAGCCTCTCAGGGCTTGCCGATCACCATGGCGATGGCCGCCGCCACGAACGGAAACGGCACCGAGACGGCGCAGCGGAACCAGACGAAACGGGCCGGCATGAACGGGATTTCCCCACAGGATCACCCGCTGGAAGGCGAACAGCGCCCAGGCGACGACATAGGCGACCACCTGGGGGACGCCGCCGCCGGACTTCAACGCCACCGCGCCGATGGAGAATCCGATCACGGGACCGCCTGGCGTGGCAGCCCCAGCGACCACGGCGGTGACCACCCCAAGCCAGCCGCTATCGGGGCCGAGCCAGCCGGTGATCACCTCCTGCGGGATGATCGCGGCGATGTAGCCGGAGCCGATCACCCCCAGCGCGATCCGCGGCACGATGTTGACGAAATCCATCGCCCCCTCGCGCAGCGAGGCCTTGAACACCGGCTTGCCGCGGCGAAAGGCGATCAGGCCGACGCCGAGCACCGAGCCCCACAACAGGATATCGATGAGGAGTGCTGCGCTCACGTCTCGTCGTCCCCTGCGTCACGCTTCGGATAGAGCCGGACATAGACGAAACGGCCGAGCGCCCCCGCGAGCACCGGCAGCGGCAGCGAGATCACGATCCGCCACAGCGTGAAATCGGTGCCCATGATCGGGATTTCCCAGGCGACCGCCCGGCCATAGCCGATCAGGGTCCAGCTCACGACCATGGCAATGGTGGCGCCGAAATCGGCGCCGACCGCGAGCAGCGCGCTTGCCACCGGATAGGCGGTGAAGGGCCCGCCCGGCAGGATCGCGCCAAAGGCGGTACCGATCAGAAGGCCCATCAGGCCGGAGTTCGGCCCGAGCGAGCGCGACACCTTCTCGTGCGGCAGGATCTCCGAGATGAAGGCCCCGAGCAGGCAGCCGGCGAGCACGCGCGGCAGGATGCCGCCGAATAGCGAGAGATCGTGGGTGAGAATGTCGAGGACGCCGTCGGCGCCGTCTCGCCGCCAGACCAGCGCCGCGCTTACCGCCACCAGACCTGCGATGATGATCGTCGACCAGCCGATCGGCTTGCGGATGCGCCCCGGCCGCGGCTCGGACTCCGCGTCCTCGGCAGGCGTCGGATTGTTCGGGGAAGGTTCTGACAACGGCTCGGGTCGGATCGAGGGGATATCCGTTCTGCTTAAGGGTGCCACTGACGCGATGCAAACACAGTGATGGCGGGAGCGATGCGCGCCTCGCGCAGGGCTATGCCGAGCAACAGCAATCGCATGGCGGATCGCCTTCCTTCGGCACGCTCGCTCCACAATCTCGTCATGCCCGGGCTTGTCCCGGGCATCCACGTTCTTCGTCCCGCGGGAAAGGTCGCGGATGGCCGCGGGACATAGGCGGAGCGGAAACGACGCCGTCCTTCGGACGGCTATGCCCGACCATGACGATGTGGAAATGTCTGTGCGCGCGAATTCCGCACAGCAAAAAAGGCGGTCACACAGCGACCGCCTTCTCGCTTGTCAGGTGACGTGAAGCCTCATGCCTTGTCGAACAGCGACTCCACGTATTCCCAGTTCACGAGGTTCTCGACGAACGCCTTCAGATAATCCGGACGGCGGTTGCGATAGTCGATGTAGTAGGAGTGCTCCCAGACGTCCACGCCGAGGATCGGGGTGGCGCCGTGCACCAGCGGATTCTCGCCGTTCGCCGTCTTGGAGATCTCGAGCTTGCCGTTCTTCACGGACAGCCAAGCCCAACCGGAGCCGAACTGGCCGACGCCCGCCGCCTGGAAGTCCGTCTTGAACTTCTCGAAGCCGCCGAGGTCTTCATTGATCTTCTTCTCGAGCTTGCCCGGCAGCTTGGTGCCGCCGCCATTGGGCTTCATCCAGCTCCAGAAGTGGATGTGATTGTAGTGCTGGCCCGCATTGTTGAAGACCGCGGGGTTCTTCCCGAAGGAGCCCTTCACGATCTCCTCGAGGGACTTGCCTTCCCATTCGGTCCCCTTCAGCGCGTTATTGCCGTTGGTGACGTAGGCCTGATGATGCTTGTCGTGGTGATATTCCAGCGTTTCCTTCGACATATACTGGCCGAGGGCGTCATAGGCGTAAGGGAGTGGGGGGAGCGTAAAGGTCATGGCTTGTTGTCCGCAACTGGGTGGGGAACGTGTTCTAACGGTCACCCCTTATAGAAGGTTCCTGCGCCGTTAAATACCTTAGAATTTGCGAAACCGCATGGCGCGGTCGGCATGGCCTGAATGCTCAAATTCAGCTCAGAACAAAAGCTTCGCGGGGGCTGATGCAAAATATCATTGCCTTTGAAGCGTTTAAGAGAGAACGAATGCGCCGTTGCGCGGGAAAACAGGAAGAGCGGCCCCATGAGCATCGAGATCGACATCTTGAACGGCGACGCCTCATGGCAAATCGCCGAGCCGCTGTTCAAGGCAGTCTGGCCGCGTGATGCCGTCGAGAAGCGGCCCTGGAGCCACATCAAGTGGGCCGATACCGAGCTTCGCGTGTTGATCGAGGCGCCTGAGGGCGGGCTTGCCTGTCATGTAGGCATCTACTTCCGCACCATCACCTGGAACGGCCGCAAGGTTCATGTTGGCGGCATCGGCGGTGTCTGCACGCGCGAGGATTGCCGTGGGCGCGGCTACGCGACGCTTGCTATCGATGCCGCTGTTCACACAATTCGCGCCAACGAGGCCGTCCGCTTCGCGCTCCTGTTCTGCGAGCCGCATAATTTCGCATTCTACCAGGCCCGTAACTGGCATCCTTTCACCGGCGATGTCTATTGCGAGCAGCCGGAGGGGCGGATCCGCTTCGATTGTAGCGCACCGTTCGTCTTCGATGTCGTCCGCGCGCCGCGCCTGGGCACCATCGACCTATGCGGCCTGCCGTGGTGAGCCCTGCTTGAATGGAGGGCTGGCGCTGACGATGTCTGCATTATAATATGTTGTCCATCATCTAATTTCGCCCGGTGACACATGACGATAGACGCCCCCATAGACGCCGCACCGTCACGTGCCCCGGCCGCCTCGCGTGCCCCGGCCGCCTCGCGTGCCCCGGTGACGTCGCCCATCGCCAGCCTTTTGATCGCGCCGATCCTGCCGACGCTGCTCAGGTTGGCGATCCCCAACATGATCGCGATGGTCGGCAGCACGCTGGTCGCGATCGCCGAGACCTCCTATATCGGCCGGCTCGGCACTATTGCGCTGGCCGCGATCGCGCTGGTGTTTCCCTTCGCCATGCTGACGCAAATGATGAGCGCGGGCGCGATGGGCGGCGGCGTGTCGTCCGCGATCAGCCGGGCGCTCGGCGCGGGCGATCGAAATCGCGCCGCGACGCTGGCGCTGCACGCCGCCATCATCGGCATTTGCGGCGGGCTGTTCTTCACCGTGATGATGCTGCTGTTCGGCCGCAGCTTCTTCACGCTGCTCGGCGGCCGCGGCAATGTCCTGGAAGAAGCCTGCAACTATTCGCAGGTGCTGTTCTCCGGCGCGATCGCGATCTGGCTGGTCAACACGCTTGCCTCGGTGATCCGCGGCACCGGCGACATGCGCCTGCCCTCGATGACACTGATCGGCGCCAGCCTGGTGCAGGTCGCGGTCGGCGGTACGCTCGGGCTCGGCCTGTTCGGCGTGCCGCAACTCGGCATGCGCGGCGTCGCCTCCGGCCAACTCATCGCCTTCACGCTCGCGGCAGTCTTCTTCGTCTGGTATCTGCTCGCCGGCCGCAGCAGCCTGGCGCTGAATTTCAAGGCGTTCCGGTTCGAGCGCGGCATGTTCCTCGACATCCTCAAGGTCGGCGCGGTGGCCTGCCTGTCACCGCTGCAGACCGTGCTCACCATCCTGATCTTCACGAAAATTCTCGCAAGCTTCGGTACCGAGATGCTCGCCGGCTACGGCATCGGCTCGCGGCTGGAATTCCTGCTGATCCCGATCACCTTCGCCTTCGGCATCGCCTCGGTGCCGATGGTCGGCATGGCGATTGGCGCCGGCCAGTTGCAGCGCGCGCGGCGTGTCGCCTGGACGGCGGCGGCAGCGGCAGGCCTCATCGTCGGCCTGATCGGCCTCGTCGTCGCGCTCGATCCGGCGCTGTGGGTCTCGCTGTTCACGCGCGACGCCGGCGTCACCGCCGCTGCACACAGCTATTTCCACTGGGCGGGGCCGGCCTTCGTCTTCTTCGGCGTCGGCGTGTCGCTTTATTTCTCATCGCAAGGTGCCGCGCGCGTCGGAGGTCCGGTGCTTGCGTCCACTGCGCGGCTCCTGATCGTTGCCGTCGGCGGTGCCGCGCTCACGACTGCTCAGGCGCCGGCCTGGACACTGTTCGCTCTGATCGGCGGCGCCATGGCGGTGTTCGGGCTGTCCACGGCAACGTCCGTTGCCCTCGCGCGCTGGGGCAAATGAACGCAGGAATGTGATTGCAGCCGCGCGTTGCATGATCCTGATTTGCTGCTATGGAGACGCCTCCATTTTCCGGGGCTCTCCATGATCCGCAGATTCGCTGTTCTCGTCGCCTGTCTCGCTGCGCTGTTCGGCGCGCCTGCCGCACGTGCGCAGAGCGCCGATGCGAGCGGGACCTGGCTGACCCAGGCGGGCGATGCACGGGTGAAGGTCAGCAAATGCGGCGGCGGCATCTGCGGCGTCATCGTCTGGCTGAAGGAGCCCTACGACACCGCGACCGGTCAGCCCGCCAGCGACAGCAAGAATGCAAATCCCGCGCTCGCCAGGCGCCCGCTGATCGGATTGCCGTTGTTCAGCGGCATGCAGCCTTCAGGAGCGAACAAATGGTCGGGGCAGATCTACAACGCCGATGACGGCAATGCCTATGCGAGCAACATCTCCGTCACCGGCACTGATACGCTCCGCGTCGAAGGCTGCGTCGGCGCGCTCTGCGGCGGCGAAACCTGGACGCGCGTCGGACGCTGACTGCTCACATCTCCCCAGCGGGGAGAGGTGAAGCCACAATCCGCTTCTGGAATGGCGTCACGCCACCATCGCCTTCAGCGCCGTCGCCGCCGATGCGTAGCCGCCCCGGGCTCCGTCGATGAAGTGGACGTGGTCGCTGCGCAGCGCTGAGGGCGTGAAGCAGGTCATCATTGCCGCATCCTGCCGGTGCAGGCCGTAGCGCACGACACCGCTCTTCGCCGCGGCTGCGAGTCGATCGCTCAAGTTGCGCTCGAGCTCAGGCGTGCAGTCGAGGATCATGCGCAGCCCGTCGTCATATTTGCGGAAGTCCGAGTTCTCGACGACCTGCCGCGTATAGGTCTTCGGCACGAAGCCGCCGACCTTGATGTCAAAGCGCACGATCATGTAGGCGAACAGTGTATAGGCCAGCACGCTGACGCGGCGCTTGAGGAGCGAGCCGCCGCGCCTGGCGCGCGCCTCGAAGTCGAGCCCCTGCGGCGGCCATTTCAGCGGCGGGCCCTGCGGCGGCACCGGCCGGCCCGCATCCGGACTGCGCTCGACGAGATGGATCACATCCTCGATCACTTTGCGGAAGGCAGGCGGATCGGCACCGCGCGCCGGCACCACCAGCACCGACAGGATGAGCCCGCGCGAGGCCGGGATCTCCTCGAACCGGCAGGACAGGCCGGACAGATCAGGCTGCGTGTCGTCGGGCGCGTCCAGAACCGCGAACTCGCCGCGCTTCATCGCGGCTTCAGCCCACCCCAATCCCCCGCCGGAGAACATCGCATAGGACAGGTTGGCCGACGGCCCGAAGCGTGCGACGCGCACGTCCAGCCCTTGCGCGCGGATCGCGCTGACCGGCACCAGCGCGACGCGCATCTTCAGATCGAGATCCTGCCTGACCCAGGTCGCCGTCGCGGCCAGCGCCTCACGGGCACGATCGAGATCGCCGGGCCCGACCGCAAAGCTCGCGCCGTCGCCGCCGAACACGAAGGGGAATTCCCGTCCCTCCAGCGCGTTGGTGACGGCTGCGATCACCGCAGCACCGGCCATGTTGACCGCCTTGTAGCGCTGCGCGGCAATCGCCTTGGTCGAATCGACGATGTCGGCCACCCCGATGGTCCAATCATCCGGCAACGGCGAATAGAGGGAGGGATCCATCAGGCTGGTGAAGCCGCGGAAGACAGCGATGCTGCTGTAGAAGGAGACGCCTGGTGTCATCGCCTGGGACCGATGTGTATCGCACAATCAAGATACGGGGCAGGAATCGATTGGGTTCGCCGGTCGGCTCACCCTGGAGGGATTGGTAATAATTGGCGGAAACAGGTCCGGACAACAAGAGCATCGTTCGCGTCGCGCCAGCGGACGCGATCGGCAAGCAAAACGGATTGGGTCTTTTGCGCGATGTCGTGGAAGCAGCGCTAGTGCAGCTTCTCGTTCTCCGCCACCGAGGGCGCGTGCACGTCATGGCAGCCGATCAGCCGCACGAATTGCTGTGGATACATCTCGTAGCCATGATCGCCGGAATTCTGATGCGACATCGGCTTGCAGTTGCTGATGCTCTCTCTCGCTTGAGATGACTGCGCTGACACCCGGGGAAGGTTCGAAGCGGTCATGCACTGCTCCCTGTCGATTAGGGCAGATCGATTGACGTAAGCCAACCGATTGCGGAGCATCTTAGAACCAAACGCGCTGAAATGAAATTGAGCCCGGTCAATTCAATTTGTAGCGCTGCGGTTCCCCGTTACTGTTTGAGCAATGCAAACGCGTTCCGCGTTTGTCGCCAGCGAAAACCGCTGCACACTTTGCGCTAACGCGGCCCTTCGGGTCCGGATCGTGATCTAAGCGGTATTTCCCGCATCGATTGTGAACACCGTACCCGTGACGTTGCGTCCGCCTTCACCGAGCAGATACTCGACCATCCGCGCGACGTCGTCGGTCTCGGGCAACCGGCGCAGCGCACTGCGGCCAGCGATCCGCTTGCGGCCTTCATCGGAGAGATTCTGCGTCAGCTCGGTATCGATGAAGCCGGGCGCGATCGCATTCACGGTGATGCCGAGCTTACCGACCTCGCGCGCCAGCGATTTCGTGAAGCCGGTCGCGGCAGCCTTGGTCGCGCCATAGACCGACAGACCGTTGTAGCCGGTCGTGGCGATGATCGAGGAGATGTTGATGATGCGGCCTGCGCCGTCGGCCATCATTTGCCGCGCGATATATTTGGTGAGGATGATCGGCGACAACACGTTGAGCTGCACCAGCGCCTCGATCTCGGAATTGTGCATGGTCGCAAGCAGACCCTCGGTGCCGAGGCCGGCATTGTTGACGAGGCCATAGATCGGACCGAACTCGTCGCGCACCAGCTTTGCGAAGGCCGGGATCGCGTCGATCACAGCGAGGTCGCAAGCGCGGAAATGCAGGCGCTTCTCCGATGCGCGCACCGCTGCCGCGAGCTCCTCGGTCTCGCGCCGCGCCACCGCGATCACGTTATAGCCGGCGCCCACCAGGCGCGTCGCGATCGCAAGGCCAATGCCGCGGCTGCCGCCGGTGATGAGGACGTTATGCATCGGTGCGCGCCAGCTTTCCGGCCGGGGTGACGTCGAGCGTCTGGACGAAGCGGATCACCGCCGGCACCTTGTGCGAGGCGAGCTGCACCCGGCACCGGTCCAGGATCTGCTCGCGGATATCCTTCGCCTGCGCCGGATCGGTGCCGTCGGCAAGGATCACGTCGGCCACGACGATGCCGCCGGTGATCGGGCTCTTGCGCGATTTCGCGCGCGATATCCGCACGCCCGGATGACGGTTGATGACCGCCTCGATCTCCTCGGGATGAACCTTCAGCCCGCCGATATTGATGATGCCGCCGCGGCGGCCGACGAAATGGTAGCGGTCGCCGCGCAGCTCTATCATGTCACCGGTGTCGACGAAGCCGTCGTCCTCGGCGAGCTTGCCGGCATTGCGGCCGATATAGGCATGCGCGGTGCGCTTCGACCTGATGCGCAGCGAGCCGTCGACGATCTTCATCTCGACGCCACTGGCGTTCACGCCGATATAGTCGGCGGGGAAACCTTCGAGCCCATCGTTGACGGCAAAGCCGACGCCGGCTTCCGTCGAGGCATAGGCATGGCCGATCGAGGCGTTGGGGAATGCCGCCTTCAGGCCCTCGAGCACGGCCTGGTCTGCGATCTCGCCGGAGAGGCGGACATAGCGTGGCGCAAATTGCGCGGCTGAGCCGCTCATCAGGAGCTTGCGCCAATGCGAGGGCGTACCGGAAATGTGCGAGACACCGCGCGCGTTCAGCCGCGCGACATGGTCCGCGAGAACCTCATGCGCGTCCGACAGCACCATCGAGCCGCCGGAAAGGATCGCGCGCAAGAATATCTGAAGGCCACCATAGCGGCGGATGTCGTAGAAAGTTGCCCAGACCGGCGCGGGGCCGCGCGCGGGCGCCTCGGCCCGGATCGCGCCGGTCAGCGCTTCCAGCGTATGCGCTGCGATCTTCGGCACGCCTGAGGTGCCCGAGGTCAGCATCAGCCATTCGGTGGCGCGCTCGGATTTGCCGGGCGTAGTCGCGGTGAGCGGCAGTTGCGCGATCACGACGAGCGGAAGCGCGCTGTCTCTCCAGAATTCCGGCTCGTCGGTAACGACGGCATCGATCTCCGCGTCGGCAATCAGCGCGCCGAGGTGCGCCGGATTGAGATCCGGCGGGCACAACAGCATGCGCCGGGCGATGCCGTCGAGCTCGATCATGGCAAGGCCGGACTTGAGCTGGTCCGACAGTTTCAGCAGCACCGATCGGCCGGCCAACTCGCCGAGACGGCCGCCCAGGACCGTCTGCGACAGGACATCAGTCAGCGACACCAGATCGTGCGCGTCCGACAGCGTGCGTCCCTTCAGCTCCGCGCCGAGATAGTCGCGGAGTGCAAAGATCTCACGCGGGGACATTTTCGTAGGCCCGCACGAAATCGCCGACGGTCGCGGGGAAGGCAGCGTCCTCGGAAATCGTGAAGGGATCGACGCCGATCTCGTCCTCGAGGCGCGCGACCAGGATCGCGAAGGCGAGCGAATCGAAGCCCGTCTCATGCAGCGACAGGTCGTCCGTCAGCTCCGGCAGCGTGACGTGCTGCTCCTTGGCAATCTGCCTGATCGCTTCAGTGACCTTTAACCTTATCGACATTGCTGCGCTCGCTTCGTGTTTGCTGTTGCTTGGTCGTCTTCCGGAGTGCCTGCTTCCCATTGCTCCGTGGTTTACCGGACAGAGGTAAATGGCTTCTTGGACAATTCGGATAAAATTGGACCTATCTCTGTTTTTGTAGTCCATTAGAGCCTGATAGAACCGTCAACAATTTGCGCATATGTCTCCTGGTCAACTGCGACATAGGCGCCGGACTTCGGCTCCATCACGTACAGCGGATCGGCGATCGCACGGGGATCAAATCCCTCGCGCGCAAGCTGGCTCTTCTTCTGCTTGAAAGTCTCGGTCGCATCGAGCTCGGTCGAGATACGGATGAAGACCGGACGGGCGTAATGAGGCAGGCGCGCGGCGAGATGACCCGCGAGCGCGGTGAGATCAAAGCCCTCGTTGACCACGATCGTGCTCATGCCGGCGCGGCCGTCGGTGCCGGGAATGCCGACGCCGTAGGTCGTTGCGTCGACCACGCCGGTGCAATCACGCACGGCGTCGTTGACCTCCGACGTCGCGACGTTCTCGCCTTTCCAGCGGAAGGTGTCGCCGATGCGGTCGACGAAGTGGAAAAAGCCCTTGTCGTCGAGCTGCATCAGGTCGCCGGTGCGGAACCAGGCATCGCCGTGAACGAAGACGTCGCGCAAAATCTTCTTCTCTGTCTCGCCGGCGTCGGTATAGCCCTCGAAACGGCCTCCGCCTTCATCGGCAGTGCCGATGCGGCCGATGGCTTCGCCGGCCTCGCCGCGTGCGCAGGCAATGCAAAGGCCGTCGGCATTGCGCAAGGGCATGCCGGCATCAGGATCGAGCTTGACGATCGTCGCCGGAAAACGATGCGCGAGCAGCGGCGGGATACGACCGATCGCGCCCGGCCTGCCCTCGACGTTGAACAGCGAGAAATTGCCCTCGGTCGCCGCATAGAATTCGAGGATGCGGGGAGGCGCAAAGCGCGCCTGGAAATCCTCCCAGATGTCGCCGCGCAGGCCGTTGCCGCAGACGAGCCGCAGGCGATGACGATTTTCGTATTCCGACGGCGGCGCCTTCAGGAGATAGCGGCAGAGTTCGCCGATATACTGGAACAGCGTGCAGTCATGCCGGACGATGTCGGGCCAGAAATTCGTCGCCGAGAATTTGTCCACGATCACCACCGAGCCGCCGGCGGCAAGCATGCTGCAGGGCGCGACGATTCCGCCGACGGAATGAAACAGCGGCAGGCAGTCGTAGAGCCGGTCCTGTGGCGTGGCACCGGTGAGACCAGCGAACCAAAAGCCCCAGTTGAGGATGCGGCGATGGCTGATGCTGGCGGCCTTCGGCAGGCCCGTCGTGCCGGAAGTGTAGATCAGTAGCGCGCGGTCATTGATGGTCACGTCGCCGTGCTCGTCCGGCGCGAGCGGGCCGTCATCGAGCGCGGCCAGCGCCACATCGATGGAGCGCTCGCTGCGCGCATCGCCATGGGTCCAGATCTTCGCAGCCGAAGTCAGGTGCGGCGTGGCATCGGCAAGCGCCTCGATGAGATCATGCGCGACGATGAGGTGGGACGGTTTTGCGACATCGATGCAATGCGCGAGCGACTGCCCGACCAGCTTGGTGTTGATCAGCGCGACGACGGCGCCGATGCGACTGATACCGAGCCAGGCGGCGACATAGTCGACGCCATTCGGCATGATCATACCGACAGTGTCGCCCTTCACAAGACCGACCGAGCGCGCCCAGCGCGCGTAGCGGTTGATGCGTTTTGCGAGCTGATCGTAACTGATCGTTTCGTCGTCCGTGACGAGCGCCGCGCGATCCGGCTGACGCCTCGCCCAATCCTCGACGACATCGGCGAACAGCCGGCCCGGCAGCGTCTCGATGCGCGCGGTGAGCTCGATCGCCTTCAGCCAGATTTTCGAGGCCGAGGGCGTGCGCGTCGATGTCGCCTGCTCGATGACGCCGGTGTTCATGTTGTTGATGTCTTTCGGCTGGCCACTCGTCTGTCACGGTAGCTATAGACCGCGAGCCCCTGACCAGGCGTTAAGAGACAAGGTAAAACGCGGTTAGTCCGCGATTAACTCTAGTCATTCCTTTACCAAGCCGACGGGAACGATGTACTGCCGTGGCGTACACCCACGCGCAACGCGGCTTGCGTCCGCAGCATCCACACCCGCAATCCCTAGCGGCTTGCCCTCGCCTCTCCTGCGCGCGCATTGTCTTGCGCCATGGGCAACAAATCTCGCGAGCGAATCTACGGCGCATCCGTTCGCGCGGCGGCGGAACGGGCGGCAGCGGCACGGAAAGAGGCCGACCGCCTGGCCTGCGAGGCCTGGAACAAGCGGATGCTGTCCTTTCAGGGGCCGGCGCAGCCGTCGCCGACGCTGGGCGACGCGCTGAACGCCGGCTACCGCTATCTCGAGGTGAAGTGCCTCGGCTGCGAGACGCACCAGACCGTCGCGCTCGATATCATCAGGCGCAAGAAGTCGACGCCGATCCACGAGCTGGAACGTTACATGCGCTGCCGGCAATGCTCGGAGCTGTCAGGGTTTCCCTACAAGCGCAGCCATCTCGTGGCGCTGCGCACCACGAGGATCTCCGTGCGCGATCCGCGCTCGGAATGGTGGCCTGGCGAGCGCTGACGGGCAAGCGCTGGCGCGCTAGTCGACCCGCTTGGGACGACGCCGCGGCTGTGGCTGATCGTAGTTGTAGTAGGGATTGACATCGCATGACGCGGACAGGCCTGAGGCCGTGGCGCGGCACTGCTCCAGCGACGTGAACGAGCAGTCGAACCAGTCGCTGCCACCACTGCGCATCCCTCCCGTGTAGACGTGCATGCACACCGGATAGCGCGGGTCGTAGCGCTGGGCGCTGGCAGGCGTCGCAGCCTGGAGCGCGGCGATGGCGATGATGGTCAGGAGCGGTATGCGCATCGGAAATTCCTCGAATCGGCAGCGACGGCGGGCGTCGCACGGTTCCGATATGGCATAACGCGGCGGCGGAGGCGACCGCTCCGCAACATACCTCTCCCGCTTGCGACGCACGTTCGAAAGAGGAGGCGAGCTGACGTCTTTTGACCTGCAGAAAGCGCATATCTGCGGGCCACCCCCGTTCGACAAAGGTCGCAATCATCCCCCGCAGGATTCCGTTCGCAAGCCGGCGCGAAGGGACTAATCTTGCTGTCACAACGCCGGCCCCGAACCGCCGATGGCTCAGGGCAATCAACAAGCTTTAGGCTGAAGGAAACGCACATTCGCGCTCGGGCTCTCGGGCGCGACTCCGCTTTTTGCGAGGAGAAGATGCGCTGGCCAGTCGATGGTTTCAGGGCATGCAAGAGAGCTTCTCGTCTCTGTTCATCCGTTACCCGATCGGCACCTCGCTGCTGATGGCGGGTATCCTGTTCGTCGGCCTCGTGGCCTATCCGCTGCTGCCGGTTGCACCGCTGCCGCAGGTCGACTTTCCGACCATCCAGCTTTCCGCATCACTCCCCGGCGGCAGCCCGGAAACGATGGCCTCCTCGGTGGCGCAGCCGCTCGAGCGGCAGCTCGCGCAGATCCCCGGCATCGCGCAGATGACATCGACGAGCTCGCTCGGTTCGGCCTCGATCACCATCCAGTTCGATCTCAACCGCCAGATCGACGCCGCCGCCAACGACGTTCAGGCCGCGATCAACGCGGCGAGCGGCCAATTGCCGAAAAACCTGCCCTCACCCCCTACCTATCGCAAGGTCAACCCGGCGGATTCGCCGATCATGATCCTGTCGGCAACGTCGGACACGCTGCCGCTGACCACAGTCAGCGACCGCACCGACGCCCAGCTTGCCCAGCAGATCAGCCAGATCTCCGGGGTTGCGCAGGTCTTCGTCGGCGGACAGCAGAAACCGTCGGTGCGCATCCAGGTCGATCCGGCAAAGCTCGTCGCCAAGGGCCTGTCGCTGGAGGACGTGCGCAGCCAGATCGCGATCACCACCACCGACAGTCCGAAGGGAAACATCGACGGCACGCGGCGCGCCTACACCATCTACGCCAACGACCAGCTGCTCGAAGCCGCGGCATGGCAGGACGTCATCATCGCCTATCGCAATGGCGCTCCCTTGCGCGTCCGCGACATCGGCGAGGCGATGGCCGGCCCCGAGGACATGAAGACCGCGGCGTGGGCCGACGGCAAGCGGGGCGTATTCCTCGTCATCTTCAAGCAGCCCGGCGCCAATGTCATCGACACCATCGACCGCATCAAGGCGCAACTGCCGCGGCTGGTGGCGGCGATCCCGCCGGCGATCGCCATCAAGATCATCAGCGATCGCACCATCACGATCCGCGACGCGGTCGAGGACGTGCAGATCACGCTCCTGATCACCATTGCGCTGGTGGTGATGGTGATCTTTCTCTTCCTGCGCAGCTTCTGGGCCACGATCATCCCGACCGTGACCGTTCCGCTGGCACTGCTAGGCGCCTGCTCGCTGATGTGGGTGTTCGGCTATTCGCTGGACAACCTCTCCCTGATGGCGCTGACGATCGCGGTCGGGTTCGTGGTCGATGATGCGATCGTGATGCTCGAGAACATCACCCGCTACGTCGAGCATGGCGAGCGACCGCTTGCCGCGGCTTACAAGGGGGCGGCGGAGATCGGCTTCACCATCGTCTCGATCAGCATCTCGCTGATCGCCGTGCTGATTCCCCTGCTGCTCATGGGCGGGATCATCGGCCGGCTGTTCCGCGAGTTCGCCGTGACGCTGGCCATGGCGATCTTCGTCTCGCTGGTGGTCTCGCTGACGCTGACGCCAATGATGGCCTCGCGCTTCCTGCGCGCCGGTCACGAGGCGCGGCATGGCCGCGCCTATCAGTGGAGCGAGCGGATGTTCGAGCGCCTGCTCGGCACCTATGAGCGCGGGCTCGACATCGCGCTCAAACACAGCTTCATCACGCTCTGCATCTTCTTTGCAACCATCGCGTTGTCGGTCTACCTCTTCATCCTGATCCCGAAGGGATTCTTCCCGCAGCAGGACAACGGCTTCCTGACTGCAGTCTCCGAGATGCCGCAGGACATCTCGTTTACGGAGATGAAGCGGCGCCAGGAGGAGCTCAACGCGATCGTGCAGGCCGATCCCGCCGTCGATTCGATCGCGATGTTCATCGGCGGCGGCGGCACCGCGCTGAATTCCGGGCGCATGTACATCACCTTGAAGCCACGGGAAGAGCGTGACGTCAGCGCGCAGCAGATCATCGCGCGATTGCGGCCGAAGCTCGCGGAGGTCGAGGGCGCCCGCCTCTATATGCAGGCCTCGCAGGACGTCCGCCTCGGCGGCCGCGCCACGCGCACCCAGTTCGAGTTCACGCTCCAGGACGCCAATCTCGCCGAGCTGAACGCATGGGCGCCAAAGATCCTGGAGGCGATGAAGACGCTGCCGCAGCTTCGCGATGTCGCGACCGACCAGCAAACCGAAGGCACGACGCTTCAACTCACCATCAACCGCGACGCCGCCGCACGCTACGGCATCCAGCCGCAGCTGATCGACGATACGCTCTATGATGCCTTCGGCCAGCGCCAGGTCACGCAGTATTTCACCCAGACCAACAGCTATCACGTGATCCTCGAGATCACCCCGGAGCTCCAGGGCAAGCTAAATACGCTCGACAAGCTCTACATCCGGTCGCCGCTGACGGGCGAGCAGGTGCCGCTTTCGGTCTTCTGCAGCTGGACCAATGTGCCGGTGCGGCCGCTCGCGATCGCGCATCAGGGCCAATTTCCGGCGGTGACGATCAGCTTCAACCTCGCCGAGGACGTGGCACTCGGGCAGGCGACCGACGCGGTCTCGCAAACCGTCAGCGAGATGCGCGCGCCGCCGACGCTGGCAACGAGCTTCCAGGGCACTGCCCAGGCATTCCAGCAATCGCTCGGCACCGTGCCGCTGCTGATCCTCGCCGCGCTCGTCGTGGTCTACCTGATCCTGGGCGTGCTCTACGAGAGCTACATCCACCCCCTCACCATTCTCTCAACGCTGCCTTCCGCCGGCGTCGGCGCGATCGCCATCCTGATGATCTTCGGCTTCGACTTCAGCCTGATCGCCTTGATCGGCATCATTCTCCTGATCGGCATCGTCAAGAAGAACGGCATCATGATGGTGGATTTCGCGATCGTCGCCGAACGCGAGCAGCATCTGTCGCCGGAGCAGTCGATCCGCCAGGCCGCGCTGCTGCGCTTTCGTCCCATCATGATGACGACGATGGCGGCGCTGCTCGGCGGCGTGCCCTTGATGCTCGGAACCGGCACCGGCGCGGAGATCCGCCAGCCGCTTGGCTATGCCATGGTCGGCGGCCTCCTGGTCAGCCAGGCCCTCACGCTGTTCACGACACCGGTCGTCTATCTCTATCTCGACCGCTTCTCCAATCTGCTCTCGCGCTGGATGGCAAAGAAGCCGAAACCGCAGGCAGAGGCCGCGCGCGACGAGCGGAAGGACGCGGCGGAGTGAGCGACGACGCCACAGTCTCCGTCATTGCGAGCGCAGCGAAGCAATCCAGGACCGTCTCCGCGGAGCAAATCTGGATTGCTTCGTCGCGGAGCCTGTCATCCGGCCCGCCGAAGGCAGGACCGGGTGGCTCCTCGCAATGACGAGCCTTGGGGAACAGCGCGTTCCGCCTATCCACCCAACCCTTTTAGTACCAGGCGGTTCAGCCTGGCGGCGAAGGCGGACGGGTCTTCCGGCAATTCGCCATCGAGGATCTGAGCCTGCTCCAGCAGCAGCAGGCAGAGATCATCGACTACCGTAGAGCCGGCCGGCGCCCTGGTGATTGCGGTGACCAGGGGATGGCGCAGATTGACCTCGAGGATTGGCCTGGAGCGCTCGCCGCGGTTCTGCTGCGCGAGAAGGCGCTCTAGCTCGCGGCTTGGACCATGGCTATCGGCGACGAGGCAGGATGCGGAGCTCGTGAGACGCGTCGAGGCCTTCACGTCGCTGACGCGCTCGTTGAGGGAGCCCTTGATCAGCGCGATGGTGGCGGCTTCATCAGCCGCTGGCTCGTCCTTCGACTCGTCGTCGACGCGGGGGATCAGGTCGAGGTTGAGATCGCCCTGGCCCAGCGACTTCAGCGGCTTGCCGTCGAACGACATCGGCATCGAGGTCCAGAAGGCATCGACGGGATCGGTGAGCAGCAGCACCTCGATGCCGCGCGCAGCCGCCGCCTCCAGACGTGGACTGGACTTCAGCCGCTCGATGCTGTCGCCGACGAGGTAATAGATTTCGGTCTGGTTCGGCTTGAAGTTGGCGACGACGTCCTTCAGCGAGCGCTTCTCGTCCGAGGTCGTCGTGAAACGCGACAGCGCCAAGAGCTTCTCGCGGCGCTCGAAGTCCTCGTAGATACCCTCCTTCAACACCGCGCCAAAAGCGTCCCAGATCTTCGCAAAATTCTCCGCGTCTTTTTCGGCGAGGCTTTCGAGCTCAGAGACGACGCGGGTGGCGACCGCTTTGCGGATCTGTGTGAGCTGCGGGTTGTTCTGCAGCATCTCGCGGGAAATGTTGAGCGGCAGGTCCTCGCTGTCGACGACGCCGCGGATGAAGCGCAAGTACCCCGGCAACAGATCGGCATCGTCGGTGATGAAGACGCGCCGGACATAAAGCTTGACCCTTCCCTTGCGCGACGGCTCGAACAGGTCGAACGGCTTCGTCGACGGGGCGAACAGGAGCACGGCATAGGAATAACGGCCCTCGGCGCGATAATGCAGCGTCATCGCGGGATCATCGAAGGCGGTAGCGATCTGCTGATAGGCCTTCTTGTAGTCGTCGGCCGAAAGTTCCGATTTCGAGCGCTGCCACAGCGCGCTCGCCGAATTGATCTGCCGCGGCTCGCCTTCTGCCGGCACCAGCTCGATGGGAAAGAGGATGTTGTCGGAATAGGCGGAGACGACGCGCTGGATCTCGTAGTCTTCCAGATATTTCTTCGCATCCTCCTTCAAGTGCAGCACGATCTCGGTGCCACGGCTCACGCGCGCGGCGTCTTCGTCGCTCGCGCGCGCGATCTCGAAACCGGAGCCGCCCGACGAGGTCCAGGTCCAGACGTCGCTCTCGCCGGCCCTACGGCTGATGACGAGGATCCTGTCCGCAACCATGAAGGCGGAATAGAAACCGACGCCGAACTGGCCGATCAGCCCGAGGCCGTCCTTGGCCTCCTTCAGCTTCGCCACGAAAGCCTTGGTGCCCGAGCGGGCGATGGTGCCGAGATGGTCGATCAGCTCCTGCCGCTCCATGCCGATGCCGTTGTCGGCGATGGTCAGCGTGCCGGCCTGCTTGTTGGGGACGATGCGGATCTTGGGCGCGTCGCCATCGCCGAGCAACGCCGGGGTCGCGATCGCCTCGTAGCGGAGCTTGTCGCAGGCATCCGACGCGTTCGAAATCAGCTCGCGCAGGAAGATGTCGGTCTCGGAGTAGACGGAGTGCACCATCAGGTGCAGGAGCTCGGACACCTCGGCCTGGAAAGGCTGCGAATGCACAGCCGTATCTGACGTCGTCATGCGTTTATCCGATCGAAACTGGATGAGGAAACCCGGGATATAGCGCACGGGCGCGGCAGATCAAGAGGTTGTGATGAGCATTCTTCTCCCGCTCTTGTGCAGGGCCATCGCAATGACGTTGCGAACGGCCCCTCCACGTCGTCATGGCCGGGCTTGTCCCGGCCATCCACGGCCTTTCCCGCAGCACGAAGTACGTGGATGCCCGGGACAAGCCCGGGCATGACGAGCTTGTGGCGCCGGCATGCCGAACCCACGCGTTTCGCAAATGCGACAGCCCTGCCTTCTTCCGAGAGAGGGGAAAGACAGTCCCCGTTCACGGAATCGCTACTCGGATCGTGCGATGGTTATCGTTAAAAGCGTCGCCCCTGATTCCCATTTCTTTTGCAATGAAACCGTCCATTAAGGCGACTCTCGCCGCACATAGCCACGATGCCAGGCTTTATCTCACGCTCGGGATTGCCAACTGGTCGATCTTCCTCGACCACGTGCCGAACAACGTCGTCAATCTGCTGACCTTGCGCAATTTCGGCTTCAGCGGGGCCGCCGACCTGTTCGTGTTCGTGGTGGGCTATGGCGTCACCATCATCCACGGCAAGATGGCGCTGGAGCGTGGCTTCGTGGTCGCGGCAACCCGTATCTTCGGTCGCGTCTGGCGGCTCTATGCGGCCTACGTCGTGCTGTTCGTGATCTATATCGACGCCATCGCGTACGTCGCCTCGCAATCGACCGCGCCGGAGATCATCCACGAGTACAACATCTCCGGGATTCTCGAACATCCCCTTCGCATCCTGGTGCGCGGGCTGGTGCTCCAGGAAGAGCCGCTCAACCTCGACCTGCTGCAATTGATGATCCCGCTGATGGCGTTCTTTCCGCTGGCGCTGTGGGGCCTGTTCCGGCATCCAAACCTGACGCTACTCGCATCGATCGCGGTGTACTTCGCGGCGAGGTATTTCGGCTGGACGTTCCGGATCTCTCCGGACAGCGAATGGACCTTCAATCCGTTCTGCTGGCAGATGCTGATGGTGCTGGGCGGTTGGTTCGCGGTGACCGGCGCGCCTGCCCGGGCGCTGCACGGCATGTCCTGGCTGCGCGCGCTCGCGGGCGCCTATCTCGTGTTCGCGATGGCGGTCACCCTGGCGCGGCATTCACCGGCGCTTTCCGCCTATCTGCCGGATGCCGTGCTCGGCATCTTCACCCCCGACAAGGAAAACCTCGCGCCGCATCGCGTGCTGCATTTCCTCGCGCTTGCCTTCCTCGCCACGTATCTGGTGCCGGCCGATCATCCGGCCTTGCTGTGGAAATCACTGCAACCGGTGATCCGGAGCGGTGAGGAATGGCTCGCGGTGTTCTGCGTCAGCGTGTTCCTGTCCTTCGCCGCGCACTTGATCCTGATCACGGGACCCAATCTCGTGGCGATGCAGATCCTGGTCAGCCTTTCGGGCCTCGCGGCCATCGCGGCCGTGGCCTACTACATCTCCTGGTCCAGGCGGCAGGACCTGCCCGCCGCCTTGCGGCAGCGGGCCTAGAGCATGATCCGGAAAAGTGTGGAGCGCTTCTCGGAAAGATCTGCTCAAACAACAACGGTCAGGCGATCGCGGCGAGATAGCGCGCAACGGACGCGTCGAACGCCGCCTTGGCACCGTCTGCGATGTTACGGCCCCACCAGGCGCCGTAGATGCGATCGAAGGCGAGCGGCGCGACGGTTTCCGCAATCCGCCGTACCGCAGCCGCGTTCAGCGGCGTGTAGTTCGGATATGAATACATGAAGCTGACGAAGCGGCGGTCCATCGTCACCTGCGCGATGTCGCCGGTGAGCAGCGCACCCTTGCCGTCCACGCCGCGCGTCCAGTGCAGCATGGTGGCGCCGGCAAAATGGCCACCGCTGCGCAACAGGGTGATGCCGTCCGAGAGCCGGCGACTGTCGCCGGTCCAGTGTTCGATTGCGCGATGTGGCCGCGTCACCCATTGGCGATCGTCGGCATGGAGATAAACGGGCGCGCTGAAGGCTTCGCTCCAGTCGGCAAGCGCGCCATAGAAATGCGGATGCGAGATCGCGATCGCCTTCAACCCGCCGAGCGATCTGACATGCTCGATCGCCTCGCGGGTCGCCAGCGGAACGCAGTCCCACATCACGAAAGCACCGCCGTCCGGAATGAGCAGCGCCCGCTGGCCGATGGCAAAGCTCGGCTCGAGCGCAAGACCGGTGAGGCCGCGATCATCCCGCCACGCCACGCGGCAGCGCTCGGTGAGGGTCTCGCGGGACAGAAACGTCTGCCCCTTCCAGTTCACGAATTGCCGTTCGTCCTCGCAGATTGGACAAGATTCCGGCAGCTTCTCGTTCGACGGGAATTGCGCGCCGCAGGTCTCGCAGGTCCAGAGTGGCATGGCGTACTCCAGGAAGGACATCGATCAACAATGATCAAGATGTGACGGCCGGACCGCTCCTCCGCAAGAGCGGCTGGAACCAATGGGATCACCATCCGTTACGTTTTGGTCCACGCAAGATCAAGGCAACCCGCCAGCACCGGTTTCGGTTGAGGCCACGCTTGACGTATCGATGACATCGCGGTCCCCCTCCTCGCCTCGTCTCTGGCCCCTCTTCGCGCTCAATTTCTTCATGGCCGACATGCAGTCGGGCATCGGGCCGTTCGTCGGCGTGTTCCTCCAGGAGCGCGGCTGGGCGAGCGGGTTGATCGGCACCGCCATGACCATCGGCAACGTCGCGGGCATGCTGATCACGACGCCGATCGGCGGCTTCATCGACGCCAGCCGCAACAAGCGCTTGTGGGTGGTGATCCCCGGCGTCTGCGTCGTTCTCGCCTCCGTAATCATCCTGATCTCGCAGAACTTCTGGGCGGTGACGTTCTCGCAAGTGGCGCAGTCGCTGGCGAGCGCCGCGATCGTGCCGGCGGTGACCGGCATCACGCTCGGCATCGCCAAGCAGAAGGGCTTCAATGCGCTGAACGGCCGCAACCAGGCATTCAACCACGCCGGCAACATGGTCGGCGCGGCGCTGTCGGGCTACCTCGGCTACAGATACGGCTATGTCTCGGTGTTCATGCTGGCCGCGGCATTCGGCGCCATCGCGATCGCCTGCGTGCTGATGATCCCGGCGAAATCGATCGACGACCGCGTCGCACGCGGCAGCAAGGAGGACGACTCCAAAGCTCCGCCGGATGCGATGAAGATGCTGCTGAGGCACAAGCCGCTGCTGGTGCTGGCACTGGCGCTCGCCATCTTCCATCTCGGCAACGCCGCGATCGTGCCACTTTACGGGCTCGCGGCGGTCGCCGAGGGCCAGGCCAACGGGCCGAGCTTCGTCGCCACGACGGTAGTAGTTGCGCAAGGCGTGATGGTCGCGACGTCTCTGATCGCCATGAAGGTCGCGAGCAAGCGCAATTACTGGCCGGTGATCCTGGTCTCCTTCATGTTCCTGCCGATCCGCGGCGTGCTCGCCTACTTCCTCACGGGATGGTGGGGCGTGGTACCGGTGCAGGTGCTCGACGGCATCGGCACGGGATTGCAGACGGTCGCCGTGCCCGGCGTGGTCGCGCGCTCGCTCAACGGTACCGGCCGCATCAATCTCGGCCAGGGCGCCGTCATCACCGTGCAGGGCGTCGGGGCAAGCCTCAGCCCCGCGCTCGGCGGCTGGATCGCAGAATGGATCGGCTACGGCCCGACCTTCCTGCTGCTCGGTGGCTTCGGGCTGGCCTCGACGGTGCTGTGGCTCGCCTTCGGCGCGGCGATGAAGAAGTATTGAGCTCTCACGTCCCGAAATTCTTCTGGATCGCCTTGTCGAGCGTGTCGCTGCCGACGAAGCGCTGGCGCAGTTCGCGCTTGAGCAGCTTGCCGCTCGGATTCTTCGGCAGGCTGTCGACGAACACCACGCGCTTGGGCACCTTGAAATGCGCCATCTGCCCCGCACAATGCTTGATGACGCTCTCCTCGTCCAGCGTCTCGCCGGACTTGACCACGATGATCGCGGTGACCGCCTCGATCCAGCGCGGATCGGGCAGCCCGACCACCGCGACCTCCGACACCGCGGGAATGCGGTAGACCATCTCCTCGACCTCGCGGCTCGCGACGTTCTCGCCGCCGGTCTTGATCATGTCCTTCACGCGGTCGACAACAGTGATGTAGCCCTCGGCATCGACGGTGGCGAGATCGCCGGAATGAAACCAACCGCCGGAAAATGCCGCTGCGGTCTTCGCCGGGTCGTTGTAATAGCCGGACAGAAGATGCGGCGAACGGTGCACGATCTCGCCGACCTCACCGACCCCGACGTCCTCCATCGCCGTGTTGACCACGCGCGTCTCGACGTTGATCGTCGGCTTGCCGGCCGAGCCGGCCTTGCGGAGCTGGTCCTCGGGCTGGAGCACGGTGGCGAGCGGCGCGATCTCGGTCTGCCCGTAGAAATTCCAGAATTTGACGTTCGGCAGGCGACGCTGCAATTCGAGCAGCACCTCCACCGGCATGATCGAGGCGCCGTAATACCCCTTTTGCAGGCTGGACAGATCGGTCTTGTCGAAATGGGGCGAGCGCAGCATCGCGATCCAGATCGTCGGCGGCGCGAAGAAGGCGGTGATCCGGTGAGACGCGATCAGCGCCAGGATGTTGTCGGCGGTGGGCTTGCCCGTGATCACGCCGGACGCACCGAGATAGATTTGCGGCCCCAGGAACACGTCGAGCTGGGCGCAATGGTAGAGCGGCAGCGCGTGCAGCACGTTGTCATGCGCACTCATGCCGCCGTCGATGATGCAGCTCACATACTGCCACATCACCGCTTCATGGGTCAGCATCGCGCCCTTGGGCAGCGATTCCGTGCCGCTGGTGTAGATGATCTGGGCGAGGTCGCGGGCATCGACGGATGCCTCGAAGAACGAACCGTCGGAATGCAGGAGATCGCCGAAATTGGTGAGCCCTACGGGCGGCGACGCCGGATCCTCGCCAGGCAGCCAGATCAGCTTCTCCACCGCGCAGTCCTTGGCGCTTGCGGCGCGCGCGGGCTCGACGAAATCGGGACCGGTCGCCAGCACCTTCGCACCGGAATTCTTCAGGATGAAATTGATCTCGTCCGGATTGAGCATGAAGTTGATCGGGACCAGCACCGCGCCGACCCGCGCCACGGCAAAGCGCAGCGCTGCGAACGCGTGGGAATTGCGCGAAAGCACCGCCAGACGATCGCCCTTGCGGACGCCGAGGTCATCGAGGCCGCGCGCCAGGCGATTGCAGATCCTGTCGAGCTCGGCAAAGGTCCACTTCACGCTGCCGCAGGAAACAGCGGGCTTGTTCGGTTCGCGGGCTGCCGAGCGGCGCAGGAGATCGCCGATCGAATGCTCGCGGGCCTTCGAGATGGTGGCCGAGATATCGGTCATGCTGGCTTCCCCCGTCGTGTTTTTCGTTTGGCGTTGAGGGAAGCTATAATTTCAACGGCGTTGCCGGTCAATTTGAGTGGACCTGCGCGCAACGAGCATTGCGGGGCCATCCTGACGCCTTAACGCAAGTCATTCTCGTGTGCTTGCTCGTGGGCTTTTGTCGCGCCTCCACGGCAGGCTCAGAGCTTGTGCCCCTTTTGCCGCAGCGCCTCGGTCAGGCGCTGCTTCAATTCGTCGGCGGCCTTGCGGCTGACATCCTGGGCGATCTGCGCGCTCGCCTGCGTCAGCGCGTCCGATTTCTCCAGCAGCTTCCGCCCCGCCGGCTGGGCGTAGAAGGCCTCGATCTGGCGCAGCTCGTCCACCGTGAAGGTGGCGGCATAGACCGCTGCGATCTGCTCGATCATCTGGTCGACGAACGGCGCGTAGATATCCGAGCTCGTCGCCGTCATGGCGTCGAAGTCGCGCTCGATCTCGGGCCTGTCCTGGGCCAGGACGGGGCGCAGCTTGAGCAGGAGCTGCGGCAGCAGCGCGCGATATTGCTCCGCCGTCTTCATGGTGATCACGAGCTTGCGCGCCGCGCTCATCGCCTCGGGCGACGGCGCCTGCGCGGCTGCGGTGCAGGTGAGGAACAGCAAGGTGCCCGCGATCGTCAACCAGCCTCTCGACATGAACCTCTCCATGAGAATTCGCCAAAATTCGAGCGCCGCAATCGCCTCTCAGCTGCCGGCACCGGCCGCGACGACAGGGGCTGTCTTGTCGCGATCGGGCACCGGCTCGGGCTCCTCTTCCTCCTCGAGCACGTCCACGAACAGGTCCGGAATTTGTTTCGCCCGGTCGAACAGCCACGCAACGACGATCATGACCGCAATGCCGGCGAAGGAGACAGCGAGTTGCTCCCACGTGCCCTTGGTATATTGGGTCAGGATCCAGTGTGCGGAGAACGACAGGAACACGCCGAGACAGAAGATCGGCAGCGAGTGCTGCCCGCACAGGATGACCGGGCGCAGCCATTTGGTGTGAAGCGCCTTCCAGTGGCGCGGCACGAGCTGCGTCACCCAGACCGCCAGCGCCAGGAAGTGCGTGAAGCGCAGCATGTCGAGGTCGGTCTTGTCGATCGGGTAGATCGCCTTGATCATCCACTTGGGGATCAACGCCTCGAGGGTATGAACGTGCCAGGTCATCACGATCAGGAACGCAAAGGCGATCCAGGCGGCCGCTAGTCCCATCACAGGCTTCGACCATACCCATTTCGCGATCTGGTCCACCGCGCCGGAGCCGCACCAGGCCGCGAACACGAACATCAGCTGCCAGCAGAACGGATTGAAGTACCAGGTCGTGCCGGGCGGATAGGACGCGACATTCCAGTCGAACCAGCGCGACAGCACGTAGAGCACTGCGGATGCAGCCAGCGTGAGGTTCGGGCGCCGCACCAGGCACCACACGATGAAGGGCGAGGCGAACACCAGCGTGATGTAGAGCGGCAGGACGTCGAGATTGACCGGCTTGTATTTCAGCAGGATCGCCTGGCCGATCAGCTCGTCCGGATGCGCCAGGAAATTGAACACGTTGAACTCGTGCTCATACATCGGGTTGTCGAACCGCCGCGCGGTGCGCGCGATCTGGGCCGTGAACAGCAGGAACAGCATGATGTGGGCGACATACAGTTCGGCCGTGCGCTTCCACAGACGCTTGAGTGCGGCGAGGAAGAAGCCGCCCCGCACGATCGGCGCGTAGATCCAGCCGACGAGATAGCCGGAGATGAAGACGAAGAACTCGGCGGCGTCGCTGAATCCGTAGTTGCGCAAGGTCAGCCACGACACGACGTCGTGCGGGATGTGATCGAGGAAGATCATCCACAAGCCGATGCCGCGGAAGAGATCGAGTCGCAGATCGCGCTCGATCGGCGACAAGAGAGCTGCCGAATCTCGGTTGATCATGGCTCCGCCCCGTTTTTCCAAGGACAGTCTCGCGGCAGATGAGCCGCCCCAATCAATCAATGCTGAAATTGACGCGGCTACGCCACCTAACCCGGTGGCTAGCGGCAAGGGTAGCGGACATCGGCTCCGCGGAAAAGAAGCTTTGTCGCGCCGACGGGCGTCGGGATCCGCCGGCCGGACTTTCCCAGAACGGCGCAATCTGATCTGCTTCCGCCTCGATTCTTGGGGGGAGACTGCGATGAACGTCGCCATCATCTGCACCGCCTTGCTCGGCCTGCTGCTGTTCGGCCTCGGGCTTTACGTTTCGATCCTGCGCGGCAGGTTCAGGCGGAGCATCGGCCATGACCTCGGCCCCACCGACCCCATTCACCGCGCGGTGCGGGCGCATGCCAACACGGCCGAATACGCGCCGTTCTTCGCGGCGATGTTTCTCTGGTTCGCAACGCGCCCGGCCCCAGGCTGGATCATCGTGACGATCGTGGTGGCGACGATCGCGCGCTTTTCCCTTGCCGCCGGGCTGCTGTGGGGCAAGTCGCTCAACCGGCCCAATCCGGCGCGCTTTGCCGGCGCATTGTTCACCTATCTCTGCGGGCTGGCGCTGGCGGTCGGACTGGTGGTCGCGTGAGACACCCTCGCCTCATGGACCTTTTACGACGCACGGCGATCTCTGGAACAATCGCGCTCGTCGTGCTGATGCAGGTGCTGGAGGCTCGCGCCGACCCCGCCTTCGACGCGTGGCGCGCGCAGCTATGGCAGGACGCCAAGGCACGCGGCGTGAAGCAGGCGGTGTTCGACCGCGCGACCGATGTCCAGCTCGATCTTGGCCTGCCGGATCTCGTCATCCCCGGCCGCCCCGTGAAGGAGCAGGCCGAATTCGTAAAGCTGCCGGCGGACTATTTGCCCCGGCAACAGCTCACAGGGCTGGCCAGGACCGGCGCGCGGCATTTCCAAACCTACCGCGACCTGCTCGCGCGCATCGAGGCCGCCTACGGCGTCCCCGGCAACGTCGTCATCGCGATCTGGGGCCGCGAGACCGATTACGGAACTGAAGTACAGCGCCATCCCGTGTTCCAGGCGCTGGTGACGCAGGCCTATCTCGGCCGCCGCAAGGACCTGTTCCGGACCGAGCTCCTGATCGCGCTCGACCTGGTCCAGCAGGGCACCATCAGCCTGGACGCGAAGGGCTCCTATACGGGGGCGATGGGCCAGACACAGTTCGAGCCCTCGGACTTCCCAAAATTCGCGGCCGATGGCGACGGCGACGGCAAGATCGATCTCGAGCGCTCCATCCCCGACGCGCTCGCCTCGGGCGCCAAGCAGCTTCGCGACTATGGCTGGCAGCGCGGCAAGCGATGGGGGTTCGAGGTTCGTCTGCCGCCGACCGTGAGCTGTGTGGAGAGCTCGCCCGACATCAAGCGGCCGCTCGAAGCCTGGCTGAAGCTCGGCGTCACGCCGGTGAGCGATGCCGGCACCGCCACCGGCATGCTGCAGGACCAGGCGCAACTGGTCATGCCTGCTGGCGTTTACGGCCCGGCCTTCCTCGTCTTCGCCAACTTCCAGGCGATCCGCAGCTACAACCAATCCGACGTCTATGCGCTGTTCGTCGGGCATCTCGCCGACCTCATCGCCGGCGGCGCCCCGTTCGAAAAGCCCTGGGCCAAGCTCAAGCCGCTGCGCAACAGCGAGGTCGCGGCGATCCAGACCCAGCTCGCCAAGGGCGGCTATTATTCCGATGCGATCGATGGCCGGCTTGGTACTGTCACAAGGCGGGCAATCGGACAGTACCAGCAGCGCGCGGGCCTGACCGTCGATTGCTGGCCGTCGCAGGAGCTGCTCGCCAGCCTGCGCGGAGCGCCGGCGCCGGGTGGGGCGAGACCGGGGCAAAACTAAAATGTCGAAAACAACCCCATGCAAAGTAGAACGGCTGATGGCGCGACGCATTGCTGATTTTACGAAATTGATTGACGCATCGGGCAAATCAGGGGTATTGTTGTATCATCGCACCTAGACCGAGTGGACGCTCCTTGCCGCTTCGTGGCGAAAGCCAGCGCCATGAAACATCGCCGCCCTGGACTCATTAAGGCGCAGCCATAGCCTGATTGACGCGAGTTGAACGAAGGCAAGGTAGTTGGCAGCAAGCCTGTCATAGCGCGTCGCCACCCGACGACATGTTTGATCCTGTTGCAACGCTTCCGGCTCGGCCCCGGTTCGGCGCTTACGAGCAGAAGCGGACATCAACCTGCCGACAATCCCTGATGAATCCCGTCGAAAATGACCCATCTGCGACATCAGCGCGCATATTGCTCCAATGCACAATACCCGTAGGATTTTGAAGCCTATGTTAGGCTGTCGCTCGGCCTTGAGGGCGACGAAATGCGACGGCGCGATTTCATGACGCTTGTCGGCGGTGCGGTGGCGGCGTTGCCGCTCTCAGCGCAGGCCCAGAAAGCGGGACGGACCTATCGCCTGGGTTGCTTGTCTCCGCATCCTCGCGACATACCCTTTAACGTACGTTTTTTCGACAAACTACGGCGCGCCGGTTTCATTGAAGGCCAAAACCTCACGATTGATTACCTCGCCTTTGCACCTCATATCGATCTGATTTCGCAACATGTGGCGAAGCTGGTCATAGCCCAACCGGATGTCATCTATGCTGCTGGACCCGAGGCAGTTAACGCCGTACAGCAGGCAACCAAGAGCATTCCCATCGTTGGGATCACAGGCGATATGGTCGGGGAGGGATTGGTGAAATCGTTCGCCCGGCCCAATGGCAATATCACGGGGATCAGCATTTTTGCCCCTGAGCTTGACGGCGTGCGGCAAGACATCCTGATCGAAGCCATGCCTGGAATTCGCCGCATGGCGGCTCTCGCCGATCCCAGCAACCCAACTGAGGCGATGGCTCGCACTCTGCAAGATGCGGCGCGCGCAAAAAACGTCGAGCTTTCAATCTATCGCATCACCAGAGCTGAGGAGATCGCAGCGACTATCGACAAGGCACGCACATCGGGGGCTTCGGCGCTGAATATTCTTAATTCCGGGATGCTCGACGGCAATACTCCGCTGATTATAGAACGAGTTGCAGCACTGCGCCTTCCAACCATCTATATGTGGGCCAGCTGGGCCGAGAACGGTGGCTTTATCGGCTACGGCCCATCCGAGGATCACTTAGCAGACCTTACTGCCCGATTTGCGGCGAGCCTTTTGCGCGGCACGATGCCTGCCGATCTGCCGGTCGAACAGCCGACGAAATTCGAACTGGTGATCAACCTCAAGACCGCTAAGGCGATGGGTGTGACGGTTCCCGAGGTCTTGTTGGCGCGCGCTGACAAGTTGATGGAGTGAGAAGGTGCTGTTTGCTGCATTGCATGAGTCTGCACATGTGAAGGATTTCGGATGCCGGCCGCTTGAGGGACGGCGCGGCGTATTCGGCGGCCGGCGTCCGAAAGCCTCCAAGGGCGAGCGGTTTAGATGCTATGGGCCGAGCGGCGAGGCCATGGCACCATCGTCGCGGCAACAAAGCGATGGAGCGCCCCA
>NZ_JBANBK010000046.1:0-66851 GCF_053572325.1 Bradyrhizobium sp. UFLA05-112
GCTTCGAACGCATCATTGCCGAGCGCAAACGGAATGAGGACGCCACTCCGATCAAATATTGGAAGAGCACCGGTGTTGCGTCCAAGGGCGGCGTCATTGGTGATGCCGAGCTGCAGGTGTGGATCGATTGGTTGGTCAGGGATGGCCTTCTCAAACCCGATCAGCTCAAACCGTCGGATATCTACACCAACGAGTTGAATTACTTCCGTCCGGGAAAGACGGCGGAGGCGCGATGAGCCAAGTCGAAACCAGCCCGGTCGAGATCAGCTTCGAGCACGTCCGTAAGGAATTCGTGACGCGAGGTGAGGGGGGCGGTCCGGCGGACCGCTTCACCGCCCTGGAAGACATCACACTCGACGTTCGCGCAGGCGAGTTCCTGGCGCTGGTCGGCCCGAGTGGCTGCGGGAAATCGACGTTGCTCGATTTGCTGGGTGGGCTGACGACACCGACCAGCGGCCGCATCCTGCTCGACGGGCGGCCGATCACCGGGCCCGGCCGCGACCGCGGCATCGTGTTCCAGCAATACGCTTTGTTTCCCTGGCGTACCGCCGTGGAAAACGTCGAGTTCGGACTCGATATCGCCGGGCTCAAGGCGCAGCAGCGGCGTGAGATCGCGCGGCACTTCCTCGATCTCGTCGGCTTGTCCGGCTTTGCCGGCCGCTATCCGCACGAACTGTCCGGTGGCATGAAGCAGCGCGTCGCGATCGCGCGAAGCCTCGCCTACGATCCGGAGGTGTTGCTGATGGACGAGCCGTTTGCTGCGCTTGACGCGCAGACGCGCGAGACGTTGCAGGGCGAACTTTTGCGGATCTGGCGCGCCACGGGCAAGACCATCGTCTTCATCACTCACGGCATCGACGAGGCCGTAGTGTTGGGCCAGCGCGTAGCGGTGATGACGTCACGCCCGGGCCGGATCAAGCAGGTTATCGAGGTTCCGGCCTCGCTGCGCAGCGAGGCCGACGACGTGCGCTCGCTGCCGGAGTTCGGCCATGTGCGGCACGAGGTCTGGAACCTGCTTCGCGAAGAAGTGCAGAAGGCCCAGCAAGGACAATTGAGCGGCGTTGTCTCAAAGCCTCGTGTCGAACGTGAAGTGAAGGAGGTTGCTCATGTCTAGCCTTGAGACGCTGACGCTGCTGGAGCTTGCGCACGGGCGTCCACAATCCGGTGCGGACCAGCGGTCGTCGTCGAGCGTCAATCGTCTCAGCGCAGTCGCGCGCGCGCTGTCTGGGTTCGGACAACGCTCCTTGTTGCTCATCATCTTGTTGTCGGTGTGGGAGGCCGCCCCAAGACTCGGCTTGATCGACCCGGTATTCCTGCCGCCGTTCTCGGAGGTGATCGCCGCGGGCTGGCAGCTCGCGCAAAGCGGCGAACTCTATGACGACGTGTCGGCGAGCTTGCTGCGCGCGTTGAGTGGATTTCTGATCTCGGTTGCGTTGATCGTCCCACTTGGCCTCGCCGTTGGCTGGTATGCCCGGCTTGGCAATCTCCTGAAGCAGTTCATCGAGATGTGCCGCAATACGGCACCGTTGGCGCTGCTGCCGGTGTTCATCCTGCTGCTCGGAATCGGCGAGATGTCGAAGATCACCATGGTGATCTATAGCTGCGCCTGGCCGCTCCTGCTCAACACCATCGCTGCGGTGAAGCAGGTCGATCCGCTCCTCATCAAGTCGGCGCGGACGATGGGCGCGACGCCGCAGCAACTGTTCCGCAAGGTGATCTTTCCGGCGGCGCTTCCGACCATCTTCGTCGGCATTCGCCTCGCCAGCGCCTCCGCCATGCTGGTGCTGGTCGCCTCCGAGATGGTCGGTGCCAAGGCGGGGCTTGGCTATCTCATCATCAACAGCCAGTACAGTTTTCTGATCCCGCAGATGTATTTCGGCATCCTCGGCATCACGACCATCGGGCTCGCGTTCAATGCTGTCCTCGAGGCTCTGGAGCAGCGCTTCATGCGGTGGAAGGCGCCAGTCACGGCATGAGGGTGCAGTCCGGTTGCAACCGTATAAGCTGGAGACGTGATCGATGACCAACCAACTCCACCGCGCCGAGCGCAGGTCCGCGCCGGCCGGATCCGTTGAATATGATGCCGACGTGCTGGTGCTCGGCGGTGGCCCGGCTGGCACCTGGGCTGCGGTGAGCGCGGCCGAGCGCGGCGCGCGGGTGGTGCTTGCCGACAAGGGATTTTGCGGCACGTCGGGCGCCACGGCGGCGGCCGGCACCGGCGTCTGGTACGTCGACCCCGTGCCGGCGCAGCGCGAGGCGGCGATGGCCAGCCGCGAGAAACTCGGCGGCTATCTCCAGGATCGCCGCTGGATGGCTCGCACGCTGGATCTCACCTATCAGCAGAGCAATCGCCTCGCCGAATGGGGCTATCCCTATCCGGTGGATGATCGCGGCAAGTCGCAGCGCAACTCGTTGCAAGGTCCGGAATATATGCGGCTGATGCGCAAGCGGACCAAGCAAGCCGGCGTCACCATTCTCGATCACAGCCCGGCGCTCGAATTGCTGGTGGATGATGCCGGCGCCGTTACCGGCGCGAGCGGCTTGCGCCGGCAAAAGCAGGATCGCTGGACAGTGCGCGCCAACGCGGTGGTGATCGCGACCGGTGGCTGTGCGTTCCTGAGCAAGACGCTGGGATCGAACGTGCTGACCGGCGACGGCTATCTGATGGCCGCGGAAGTCGGTGCCGAGTTCAGCAGCATGGAGTTCTCCAACCCTTACGCGATCTCGCCGGCGTTCGGCTCGGTGACCAAGACGCTGTTTTACGGCTGGGCCACCTTCACCTATGAGGATGGCAGCTTGGTTCCTGGCGCAGCGTCCAAGGGCGGGCGATCGGCGATTGCCCGCGCGCTGCTTCAGGGCCCGGTCTATGCCCGGCTCGACAAGGCTGACGAGGACGTGCAGCGGCACATGCGCGTGTCGCAGCCGAACTTCTTCCTGCCGTTCGACCGCACCGGTATCGACCCGTTCAGGGAGAGTTTTGCCGTGACGTTGCGGCTGGAAGGGACCGTTCGCGGCACCGGCGGCCTGCGCATCGTCGACGACACCTGCGCCACCAGCGTGCCGGGACTCTATGCGGCGGGCGATGCGGCCACGCGCGAACTGATCTGCGGCGGTTTCACTGGCGGCGGCAGCCACAATGCCGCCTGGGCGATGTCGTCGGGGACCCTTGCCGGGCAGGGCGCCGCGGCGTACGCGCGGCAGGCTGGTACGGCGGCCGCGCGAAAACTATCGTCAGCGGGAATGGTCGGTTTTCGCAGCCGCTCGCGGCGCGCGTTCGAACCGGCGGCGCTGGCGAGGGCCGTCCAGGATGAAGTCTTCCCGTATGAGCTGAACTATTTCCGCGAGGCTTCGCGGCTGGATGGAGCGCTGGCGCGCCTCGACGCCGCATGGCGCGACGCATCGGAAGCTGACGCCGCCGGCGCGGCCGACGTGCTGCGCGCGCGTGAAAGCACAGCGATGCTTGCGACCGCGCGGTGGATGTATCGCAGCGCGCTCGCGCGTCAGGAAAGCCGCGGCATGCATCGCCGCGACGATTTCCCCGATCAGGATCACCGGCAACGCCACTACGTGACGACGGGCGGTCTCGACGAGGTCTGGACCGCGGTCCGGCCGCATGCCGAGGCCTTTGCGGAGGCCGCGGAATGATCGAGGTCATCGATACCGAACGCTGCACGTCCTGCGACATCTGCGTCAACGTGTGCCCGACCAACGTGTTCGACAAGACCGACGACGTTCCGGTGATCGCGCGGCAGGGCGATTGCCAGACCTGCTTCCTCTGCGAGCTCTATTGTCCCGAGGACGCGCTTTACGTCTCGCCTTTCGCGGATGAGAGCCAGCAAGTCGACCTCGTTGCGCTCAAGCAGGCGGACGCGCTGGGCAGCTATCGCCGCGCCGTCGGCTGGACCGATGACACCAGGAGCCGCCGGAGCGGTGACCGCAGCTATCTCCTCTTCGGGCATTGAGCGGGCTCAACCTGCGCCGGCCGATACGCGATCGATTCACAACCGGAGTGGCGGCCGCTCTTGCTACAAAGCGGCCCATCCGCCCGAAACCTCATGTCTCAGAAGGGATGCTTGCGGGAGAATGGGATTGTTAAACTTTAGCGCTTGTTCGAATGAACTTTCGTGGGAATCACTAGCGCAAAATCAATGCATCATTGGTGCGATTCTATAGATAACTTGTAAACGTTCCGACCGAATTTGTCGCCGCGCTCCCTACCAACGACTGGACGGCGGAGCTGGATGGATGCCATTTTTTCCTGGCTGGTGGGATCCGCGCACCTTCATCCCAGGAGCGGTGGCGAGCGGAACCAAGGCAGAGACGTTTGAAGTTGCTGCGTTAGTGTCACGGGGGATCGCGATGATGAGGCGAGCAATCCCAGCTTTTGTAGCATTGATTGCGCTCAGCCAAACGGCCACAGCTGGTGTCTCTTGCGCCGTGGTACGTTTCTATGTCGCCAAATACTCGGAAGCGGCAGCTGAGACGTGGGCACGAAGTCACGGCGCCAGCGATGCCGAAATCGAAACGGCGCGTCGTTGTCTGCATCATAGCGCAAACATGCAGACTGCAAGCTCGGCTGCGAGGTCACAGGTGCTCACTCCTGTAACCGAGCAGGAGCGCGCCCGGCGCGAACCAAATGAACGCGATCCAGATCAGGAAGTGAAGCTCGTCGTACCCGTGCAGGATCAGCGCGCCGCCCCCGAGACGGATAGTCACGACGACGAACCACGCGTGCACGGCGTCATCCGCCCGAAGGATGAGGATCCTTCGGCCGGGCGTGTGAGCGACGAGGCCAATGGTCCCTCCGATAGAAGGACTACCACGGTGCGTCCACGCTATGTGGGCTCTGTGCATCGCGCCGACGGTAGGGGAGGGACGGGCCATGTGGCATGGTTCAAACGACTCTGGGGTCACCTGGTTGGGCCGCGCCGATCCAGCATCGCCCTTTTTGCATTTCCTCGTTGGGGATCGAATAAGGTACGGCGTCATCTCAGCGGGACCGCACCGGGCCACAGGACAGGGTGAGCTGCATCGCTGGATGCTTCCGGTTCTTCACCTTGACCCAATGCCTTCAAAGCGGCGTCAGTGCGGTTGGCATGTCGTACACTGGGTCAGCCGGTTGCGTTCGGTTACGGGTTGGACTGACGACCCGGACCGAGCCAATCAGGCCCGGTTCTCCGGCCCGCGGCTACTGTACATGGGGTTGTTTTCCAGATTTTTGATAACGGCTGCCGACGGGCCGCTCACCGCCGCCCGCGCGGGGCCTCGGCCTTGGTGGGGGCGTCGGTCTGCGGCGCGCAGCTCGCGGCCGCCAGCGAGGCCTGGGCCTGCGGCATCAGGCCGGGCTCGGCGGCGAGCGCCTTCATGACGATCAGGCCGGTCGCGCTCGGGGAATCGATGATCAGCCGGTCGGCCGCCGTGACCTCCTCGTCCTCGGGCAGCGCATTGTGCTGGGCTTCCGTCATCAGGTCGAGCTCGATCACCTTCTTGCCGGCGGAGCGGTCGTTGATGGCGTAATAGGCGATCTCGTTGCGGGTGTAGAACGACACCGAAGTATAGGCCTGGCTCACCGGCACCTTCAGCTTCAAGGGTCCGCCGGAGAGATCGTAACGGCAGATCGCCAGCGCAAAGGCCGGGTCCATGAACGGCATCGGCGAGGTGTTGGGATCGGCGAGCGGCAGCTGTGTGACCGCGTTCTCCTTCGTCATCGGCGTCAGCCGCGAATAGGCGTCCTGGGTCGCGATCCGTGGCAGCGCCAGCACGCTGACGAGGTGAACGATGAGGCCGAGCAGGACGCCGGCGAGGATCGTGAACGCGAGCCGGATCATGGGCAGCCCACCGTCGCGATCTGCGGCATCGGCGCGTCGCGCTGGGTACGCGTGGCAACGCCGACGGGCGTGTCGTAGAGGCGGAACATCAGCGCATAGCGCTCGATGCCGCCGGTCGGCAGCCAGTTGCCAGCGCGGGAGCGCGAGGCGATGTGAATCTCGAACGAGCCATCGGACTGCCGGACGATTTCCTGGCTGGTGAAGCCGTAGCGCTGCAGCGAGTTGGCGACGAGATGGCCCTTGCGGTCATAGAGCGTCAGCGTCCAGAACCGCGCCGGCGGGGTCACGCCGGAGACCACGATGTCACAGCGGCCGTCGAGCGCCTTCTTCTTGTCGTCGGTGGTCGCGGTGAACGCAACGCCGTCGCCGGTGCCGATCGGCAGCTCGCCGTTGCGCACGATGGTGGCGCGCGAATAGGGGTCGACGTCGGCGGTGCCGGTGCGCGGGCGCGCCGTCCATGCGCCGATCGTGAGCGCGCCGATGTCGGTGCCGCGCGTCGTCGTCATCCAGGTCGCGCCGACGCCGACCGCGGTGGCGAGCAGAAGGGCCGTCAATGTGATGATGATCAGCCGCATGGGATCAGGTCAGTTCTTGCGCGGGCCGGACGAGGTCGCGTTCTCCTCCGCCGCATAGTTCTGCGGGAAGGCGAGCGCGCTCGACGGCGAGGCGGGCTTGGCCGGCTTCGCCGTGTCGTCGGACGTCGTCTTGGTCGTGGTCTTGGCGGCGTCGTCGAGCAGCTTCTCCACCCGCACCAGAATATCGGCGCCGCGCTTGGTCAGGATCGGCGGCGGACCGGGCTTGGTCTCCAGCACCTTCGGCGCCGCATTGGCCTGTGCGTTGGCGGCAACCGGCTGCGGCGGCAGTTTCTGGCCCATGCCGATGCCGGGAATCTCCCGGACTTCGACGCCCTGATGTGCCGCGACCATGATGTCGTGCCAGGTCTGCGCCGGCAGCGAGCCGCCGGTCATGCGGTTGGTCGGCGAGTAGTCGTCATTGCCGTACCAGACCGCGCAGGTGAAGTTGCCGGTGTAGCCGACAAACCAGGCGTCGCGATAGGCGTTGGTGGTGCCGGTCTTGCCCGCGGTCGGAATGCCGTCGAGCGCGGCGCGGCGCGCGGTGCCTTCGCTCACCACGTGGCTCATCATGCCGGCCATGTCGGCCGCGATGTTCGCGGGAATGGCCTGCCGCGGCTTCGGACCGTCGCGGTCCCAGCGCCAGACCAGGTCGCCGCCACCGGTGCGCACTTCAAGTACGGAATGCGGGGTCACGGCCTTGCCCTTGTTGGGGAAGGTCGCATACGCCACGGCATGCTCGATCACGGTGACTTCATCGGATCCGATCGGCAATGACGGCGTGTCGGGCAGCGGCGCCTTGATGCCGAAGCGGCGGGCGACCTCCACGATCTTGGCGCGGCCCGCTCTCGGGCCCTCTTTGCCGCCCATCGCGATCGAGAGCTTCACCGGCACGACGTTGATCGAGCGGGTGATCGCCTGCGTCAGCGTCACCGAGCCGGAATAGGAGTGGCCATAGTTCTGCGGACACCAGTTCCCGATGCAGACCGGGCCGTCGACCACTTTCGAGTTCGGCGTGAACCCGTTCAGCAGCGCCGTCGTGTAGACATAGGGCTTGAACGACGAGCCGGGCTGCCGATAGGCGTCGGTCGCACGGTTGAACTGGCTTGCGCCATAGTCGCGGCCGCCGACCATGGCGCGGATGCCACCGTCGAGATCGGCGACGACCGTCGCGGCCTGCGTCGCGTGATAGTCGCGGCCGAACTGACGGAGCTGGTTCTCGATCGCGTCTTCCGCGGCCTTCTGCACGTTGGTGTCGATCGCGGTGCGGACCACGAAGACGCGCTCGGTGTAGGATTTCGGGAAGGTGTCGACGAGCTTGCGCATCTCGTCGAAGGCGTAGTCGAGATAGTAGTTCGGCGATGCCTCGTCGCGGCGGTCGACTGCGAAGGCCGGGTTGCGGCGGGCGCCGAACACCTGGCCCTCGGTCATGAAGCCGGCATCGACGAGGTTGTCGAGCACCACGTTGGCGCGGGCGCGGGCGGCGGGCAGGTTGATGTGGGGCGCGTACTTGGTCGGGGCCTTGAACAGGCCGGCGAGCATCGCGGCTTCCGCAAGCGTCACGTCGCGAGCGGATTTGTTGAAGTAGAAATGCGCCGCGCCGTCGACGCCGAAGGTGCCGCCGCCCATATAGGCGCGGTCCAGATACAGCTTCAAAATCTCGTTCTTGGTCAGCCGCCATTCCAGCCAGACCGCGAGGAAAGCCTCGTTGATCTTGCGCTCGATGGTGCGCTCGTTGCTCAAGAACAGGTTCTTGGCGAGCTGCTGGGTGATCGAGGAGCCGCCCTGGCGGACGCCTCCGGCCTGGGCGTTGGTGACGAGGGCGCGCGCGGTGCCGGCGATGTCGATGCCGAAATGATCGTAGAAGCGGCGGTCTTCGGTGGCGAGCGTCGCCTTGATCAGCACGTCCGGAAAATCTTCCAGCGGGATCGAGTCGTTGTGCTTGATGCCGCGGCTGCCGATCGGGGTGCCGTAGCGGTCGAGGAAGGTCACGGCGAGGTCGGACTTCTTCAGCCAGTCCTCATCCGCCGTCTCGCGGAAGGCGGGGATGGCGAGGGTGAGCAGCAGGACCAGGCCGCCGAGACCGAGGGTAGCGGCCTCCGACAGCGGCTCGATGAATACCCAGCGCTTCCACCGCCCGACATAGAAGCGGTCCATGAAGGTCGAGTAGCGCTCGTAGAGCTCGCGGATGCCCTTGGCCGAGGAGAACAGCGAGGAGTCGATGCGCGCATCGAGGTCCAGGAAGAAATTCCGGGCCTTGCTCTTCCAATGCGGTGGTATGATCTGGCGCACCTAGAACCCTTGAGGCTCGGTTCGAAAGCGTTCAAGCACCCGGCCGGGGCGGCATCGAGACGTCTTGCGGGAACGTTGCGGCAAACCCAAGGCGCCCAATTGCGTCCTTCGGGGGGACTCGCAGGTTGTTCTAGCCGAGCGGGGGCCATAAACCAATGGTCACGCTCGCGATTTTGAACGACAGGCCTAATTGGCCCCGCATCTTTACGGAACGTCCACGGCGCTACTTGCAGCGTCATCGGCCCGCGCCCTAGATGGTTTGGCCGATTGTCTTATGAAACCAGTTGAAGACGCAATGACCGCAGCTCCCAAACGACCTTCAGGCCAGGAAGGATTCTTCTGGAAAACCAAGACATTGGAGCAGATGTCGGAGGCTGAATGGGAGAGCCTCTGCGACGGCTGTGGGCGCTGCTGCCTGAACAAGCTCGAGGACGAGGACACCGGGGACATCTATTTCACCCATGTCGGCTGCAAGCTGCTCGATGCCGGCACCTGCGCCTGCAAGGACTACCCGAATCGGTCCGAGAAGGTGCCGGATTGCGTGCGCCTGACCCCGGCCAATGTCCGCACCCTGAACTGGCTGCCGCCGAGCTGCGGCTACAGGCTCGTCGCGGAAGGGCGCGACCTCTATTGGTGGCACCCGCTGATCTCAGGCGATCCCAATACCGTGCATGAAGCGGGCGTCTCCGTGCGTGGCCGGGTCGAGGGCAGCGAGGACGAGATCCCGGACGAGGAGCTCGAGGATCACATCGTCGAGTGGCCGGCGCTGCTGCCGAAGCGGGCGCGGCTGAGGAGGCGGCCCAAGGCCTGACAAGGCCACCTGCGTTCCCGTCTTCGAACCGATCACGTCTTCGGGATGACCCGGGGACGGGATGCTCCCATGCATCGAGGTGCCTGCCTCGATGAGGATTTGCTGCGTACATTGCAGTTCATAGAACGATTCCATCGCGGCGTTGCGCCGCAACAAGAACTACGTCCGAAATGAACAAGTTCGAACGGCAGAGCCACGCGACTGCCGACATCAGGGCTTTGTCCGACGACATCGCCGAAGAGCTGTCCCGCCTTCCGACCGAGGTCTTGAGCGTCGACGACGCCCCCTCCATCGCTCCGCCGGCGCCGCTGACCGCGGACGAAGTCCGCACCATCGTCATCAGCCTGATGCTGACGATGTTCCTGGCGGCGCTCGACCAGACCATCGTGGCGACCGCGCTGCCGACCATCGGACGCCAGTTCCGCGACGTCTCAAACCTCTCCTGGGTGATCACGGCTTATCTGCTGGCCGGCACCGCCGTGGCGCCGGTGTTCGGCACGCTCAGCGACATCTACGGCCGCCGCGCCATGCTCATAACCTCCCTGAGCCTCTTTGTGGCCGGCTCGATCCTCTGCGCGGTAGCGCCAAACATGCCGATGCTGATTTTGGCGCGCGGCCTGCAAGGCCTTGGCGGCGGCGGCATCATGCCGGTGGTGCAGACCGTGATCTCCGACGTGGTTAGCCCGCGCGAGCGCGGCCAGTACCAGGCCTATTTCTCCAGCGTCTGGATGGTCGGCGGCATCCTCGGTCCCGTGATCGGCGGCGTGTTCGCCGAGCATCTGCACTGGTCGATGATCTTCTGGATCAACCTGCCGCTCGCAGCCGCAGCGCTCGCGCTGCTGCTGCCGAAGATGGGCAGGATCCCGGTCTTCCATCGCAAGCGCAAGGTCGACTGGTTCGGCGGCGTCTTGCTGATGGCGTCCGCGGTTGTCTTCATGCTGGTCTTGACCTGGGGCGGCACCCGCTACCCCTGGCTCTCGCCGACCGTGATTGCGATGATCGGCGCCGCGGTCGCGCTCGCCGTGACCTTCGTGTGGCACGCGCTGCAGGCGGACGAGCCGTTCCTGCCGTTGCCGCTGCTCAGCGGTACGGTCGCGCCCTACGCGCTCACCGCCGGCGGCTGCGCGCTCGGCGCGATGACCGGTCTCACCGTGCAGCTCCCGCTCTACTATGAGTCCGTCTACCATCTCAGCGCCAGCGAGGCCGGACTTGCGCTGATTCCGCTCGCGGCGGTCTCGACCTGCGGTGCGGCAATCGCCGGCCGCACCATGGCGCGCGCCAAGCACTACAAGCGCGTCGCCGTCGTCGGTACATCGTGGGCAGCGCTGTGCGGACTGGGACTCACGTTCCTCACGTTGCCGCTGTGGGCTCTCTTGGTCTTGATGGCCGCGTTCGCGCTGGGCCTCGGTACGACCTTCCCGGTCTGCGTGGTCTCGCTGCAGAATTCGGTCGCCCGAGCCCAGGTCGGCACCATCACCGGCGCGATGAACTTTTTCCGCTCGCTGATGTCCTCGTTCACGGTCGCAGCGTTTGCGGCGATCCTGCTGATCTCGCTCGGCGCCGACATCCCGCTCGCCGGCGAGCATCATGGCGCGATCAACGCGATTCCCTCGGCCGACATGATGATGGCGTTCCGCTACGTTTTCGGCGCGGCGGCCGCGATGATGGCTCTCGCCTCGCTCTGCCTGATCCTGATGGAGGAGCGGCCGCTCGCCGGACCAGCTAGCGCGCAGCCCGTCGAGATGGCGGAGTAGGGGACGCCCGATCGCGTCGTTGGCTGCTGCAGCAAGGTTGGCTGCTGCGAAGCGAGTCGAGCCGCATCAATTTCGTCGACAGCATCGAGACGTTTCGCGCCAGACAATCTGGGTTCAGCCGATGCGGTGGAGCGCGAGCGGCGTCGGAGGACGATTGGCCGCGGTAATTTCATGCTTGCATTGCGACCTCTTACATTGGATTGCGACGCGAGACGTCCGGCCAATTTAGCAGGATATTCTTTACTTCAAGAACATCTGGCGGAGGGAATCCGGAGAACGTAAGACCGGCGCCAATTCTTCTCCGTCGGCAAGACTCATGCCCTCCAGTACGATCAGTCTTCGTTCCGTCGAGCAGCGCTTCCAGTCCAAGCGCGGCTCGGTCTGTGCGTTGACCGAGGTTACTTTCGACGTCCTCGCGGGCGAGTTCATATCCATCGTCGGGCCTTCCGGCTGCGGCAAAAGCAGCCTTCTTCGTCTGATCGGTGGCCTTGATAGTCCCTCCGAAGGTCAGATTCTCATCGACGGAGACGATGTTCGCGGCCCGCGCAGAGAGATCGGCACGGTGTTTCAGTCGCCTGTGCTTTTCCCGTGGCGCACGGTGCTCGGCAATGTGATGCTTCCTGGAATTGTTCATCGCCGCGACCGGAAAAAGACCGAAGCAAGGGCGCGGACGTTGCTGGAGACGGTGCAACTGTCCGACTTTGCGAAGAGTTATCCGTTTGAGCTGTCGGGAGGAATGCAGCAGCGCGTGGGCATAGCTCGCGCGCTGATCAACGATCCGACGATGCTGCTGATGGATGAACCGTTCGGGGCGCTCGATGCTCTGACTCGCGAAACGCTGAACATGCAATTGCAGCAATTGTGGCTGGAGCAGCGGCAGACAATTGTCTTCGTTACTCACTCGGTCCCCGAGGCAATTCTTCTGTCTGACCGGGTTCTCGTGATGAGCGGAAGACCTGGGCAGATCCGTGCGGACATTGCGATCGACTTGGCGAGACCGCGCGGAATTTCGGACACGGCGACCGCCGCCTTCGGCCGCTACGCCGACCAGATTCGTGGTCATCTCAACGCCGGCGGACGTCTGGATTGATCGTGAAAGATATCGCTCTCAAGGTCGTGGTCAGTTTGGCCATCTTTGCCGTTCTTTTGACCGCCTGGCATGTAGCCATCGTGCATTTCGAAGTCGCGAGCTTCATTTTTCCGACGCCCTTGGCAGTCGGAGAAGCACTCTGGGGCGGCCTGGCGAAAGGCCTGTATCTCGAACATGTGCGTGTGACATTGACGGAAACGCTGGCCGGCTTTGGCGTCGCCTTCGTCGCCGCACTGCTTCTTGCGACGCTCATATCGATGAGCCGCACGGCATCTTTCTACGTTTATCCGTATGTCCTGTTCTTCCAGTCAGTTCCGAAGGTGGCACTCGCGCCTGTCATCGTCATCTGGTTCGGACTTGGTATCCAATCCAAGATCGTGACCGTTGCGCTGATGTGCTTCTTTCCTTTGATGGTAAACGCCGTCGCGGGTCTTCAATCCGCGCAGAAGGATCGCGTCGACCTGCTCCGCTCGCTCGACGCCAGCCCCGTTCAAATCTTCACGCTGCTGCGTCTGCCCAGTGCCCTTCCATTCATCGCGGCCGGAGCAGAGGTGTCGATGACCTTTGCACTCATCGCCGCGATAGTCGCCGAATTCGTGGGGGCGCGTGCGGGACTTGGCGTGCTTCTTCAGACGATGGGCAGCAATCTCGACATCGCAGGTCAGTTCGCCGTTCTCGTCATTCTCGCAACGATCGGCTTCCTTCTCAACCGCATGGTGGCGCTGCTCAGCGACTACCTTCTGTCCTGGGATGTCAATCGAAAGACCCGTCGTTCCAGTCTGGGACGCTGACGGGGCAATTCGGAGTTCTTCATGTCGTTCAAGTCTCTGGGGTCCGCGCTGCTCGTGTCATTGGCCGTCTTGCTGCCCGTTGCGGCGAAGAGCGAGACAAAACCGGTCCGTCTCGCCTGGTGCACGTCATCCGCCGGAATATCGCTGGCGCCGGTCGCCGCTGCCAAGAAGTTCGGATGGTTCGAGCAGGAGGGGCTGAATGTCGAGATCGTCAATGTCGCAACGGGCATGGATTGCGTGACATTCGTCGCAACCGGCGAGATGAACTACGCCGTCCCATCGATTGAGGCGACCGCTGCGTTCGTTGCCAAGGGACTAAAGGCGAAAGTCTTCTTTACCGTGTATCAGAACTCACCCTGGGAGATCCGGGTGCCGGCCGAAAGCCAGGCGAAGAGCGTCGCGGACCTGAAGGGCAGGAAGATTGGCGTGATCTCGCTCTCCGCCGTCGGCGCGTCTGTTGCCAAAGGCCTTGTCAAGTCAGCGGGTCTCGATCCCGAAAAGGACGTCACGTTGGTCGCGGTGGGCGATGCCCAGCGAGCCGCTTATTTTCTCCGCAAGGGCGAAATTGATGCAGTCAGCATCTTCACGCTGGCTCATCTGCAGATTGAAAATGCCGGCGTGACCCTGCGCAAGATCGACGCGCCGGACATCGACGCTGCACCGTCGTTGGGCCTGATCGCCAAAGCAGATTATCTGGCTGGCCACAGACAGGAAGCAATCGGTCTTGCTCGCGCCTATGCCAAGGGACTCGCTTTCACGTTTGCATCGCCACGCGCGGCCCAGAAGGTGTTCTACGAGATTTTCCCGCAGGCACTTCCTTCCAGCAAATCTGTTGCGGAAGTGGAAAAGTCAAACATCGCTCTCACGGAATCCCACGCCTCCGGCGACTCGCCCTTGAACGGCAGGCTGGAGGATTGGGGCTATTCACGTGTGGACGTGTACAATCGATATCTGGCCACGATCAGTGACTGGCACATGATCAACGCCAAGATCACGGCGGCCGACGTCATCGACAATAGCCTGATCAAGGAGATCAACGCTTTCGACCGCGCTGACATCGCCAGGCGCGCGGCAGAAGCCGCGACTGGAAACTGAGTGACGTGGCCTTGGGAAAGACAATGACACGGAGACAGGTCCACCTTGGTGCGTTTCTGACGGCCAGCGGCTTTCACACTGCGGCCTGGCGACACAAGGGAGTTCCGGCCGGCGGGGGGCTGGATCCGCAACTTTACAAACGGGTCGCCCAGGCGGCGGAGCGCGGGAAGCTCGATGCGCTGTTCGTGCCGGATTTCTTCACCGTGAATCTGCCGCAACTGGCCATCCGGCAGGAAGTCGTGCGGTTCGAGCCGATGACCTTGTTGTCCTATCTCGCGGCAGCAAAGGACAGGATCGGGTTGGTCGGCACGTCTTCGACGACTTACGACGAGGTGTATCATACGGCGCGGCGTTTCGCCTCGCTCGACCACCTGAGCGGTGGTCGCGCCGGCTGGAACGTGGTGACGTCGGCACAGCCGTCAGGTCCTCTGTTCGGCCGTGGGCCATTGCCCGAGCATGACCTGCGCTACGAGATGGCCGACGAGTTCTTCCGCGCGGTTTGCGCGTTCTGGGATAGCTGGGAGGACGGCGCCATCACGCGCGACAAGGCCAACGGCGTTTTCTTTGATCGCGAAAAGCTCCACCCCGTCAGCTTCCGCGGTGAACGCCTTTCGCTGGACGGAATTCTAGATGTGGCCCGGCCGGTGCAAGGTTATCCGGTCATCGCGCAGGCCGGCGCCTCCGAGGCCGGGAAGGCCTTTGGCGCCAAATATGCCGAGTTGGTCTTCGTCACAGGGCAGCCGGATGTCGCCAAGGCCCAGGCGTTCTATGCCGATGTCAAGCGGCGTGCCGAAGCCTTCGGCCGCAACAGGAATTCCATCAAGATCCTGCCTGCAATACACCCGGTCGTAGGCCGCACGATGCGTGAGGCCGAAGAGAAGTTCGAATATCTGCAAAGCCTGGTGCATCCTGAAATCGGTTTGGAATCGCTCCGTAAGCTCACGGGTGGTTTCGATTTCACCGCCTTTGATCTCGATGATCCCGTTCCTGAGGTGCCCCTGACCAATGGCAATCAGACGTGTCAGAAAGCACTCTTCGATATCGCGCGGGACAAGGGAATGACTATTCGCGAACTCTATCTCGAGCTCGCGGGCGGCATGAATCGCGTCATCGGCACCCCTGCCGATATCGCAGATTTCATCGAGCGATGGAGCGATGCGGATGCTGCTGATGGGTTCATGATCTCGATCCTGAGTCTCCCCGATAGCATGGACGACTTCGTCGATCTCGTCATTCCGGAGCTCCAGGAGCGCGGCCTGTTCCGGCGCGAATATCAAGGTACGACACTGCGGGATCATCTCGGTCTGGCGCGTCCGCCGCGATTGCACTATTCGTGAATGGACGCGCCATTTGGCGTGCAGGGCCGGGGCGGCGTGTCATCCGCCGCGATCGGCATAAGGGTTGTCATCAGCGCTGCGCTCGGCCGCCTTCCTCGCTGTTGCCGCAAGATGGTCCTTCAACCGCGTGAGCGCCTCGGCGGACCAGTCCTGCACATCGGTGACGGCGATCCAGGCATCGACGTAATGCTCGGGCGCGTACACATGGCCAAAGCCCATCGGCGTGTTGGTGGCGACCGCCATGTCGAGGGCGAGCTGGAGCATCGTCACGACGGGATACCAGCGCAGCTCGGGTGACACGTCCGGGCCGCGCGGCGCTTTCATCCAGGCTGGTGCGCGGTAGGCATCGTGGTAGTCGAACAGCACGATCGGATCGCTGGCATATTGCAGATAGACGACGCGCAGCGCGCCCCAGGGCGCATCGGCCGGCACCGTCGGCCCGTTCTGATTCATGAAGCGTACGAAGCGGCCGTCGCGAAATTCAGGCAGCCAGGCCGGCGAGCCTTCATTGCGGTTCGCGGTGACCGAGCGCCAGATGCGGCTCTCGAACGGCGGCCCGCTCCACAGCGCGCCGGCAATGGGGTCGCCGATCGTCTCGAACAGCTCGGCGGATTTCTCCGAGTTCATGGCGCCGAGGCTGAGACCATGCAGGTACAGTTTTGGCCGCTTGTCTCTCGGCAGCGTCGTCCAGTAGCCGTAAACTTCCGAGAACAGGGCGCGCGCAGCTTCCGCGCCGTATTCGGGCTGAAACATCAGCGACAGAGGGCTGTTGAGATAGGAATACTGCATCGCGACGCTGGCCACGTTGCCGTGGTGGAGATACTCGACGGTGCCCATCGCCGCAGGGTCGACCCAGCCGGTGCCGGTCGGCGTGATGACGATCAGGATCGCGCGCTCGAAGCCGTGCTGGCGCTTGAGCTCGTCCAGCGCCAGCTCGGCGCGCGCCTGCGCCGTGTCGCGGGCACCGAGGCCAACATAGACCCGGACGGGCTCCTGCGCGGGCTGCGCCGTGAAGGCGCTGATCTCGGCTGCGGTTGGACCCGAGGCCACGAATTCGCGCCCCGCACGTCCAAGCTCATTCCATTTCACCAGCGATGCCGCGCTTCCCGTTTTCTCGGGCGCCGTCGGCTGCGGCCGCTCCGGCTCGAGCAGGGCGTCGAATTCGCGGAAGGAGGAATCGAGCGCCCGGAACGCGGTGCGGATCAGGAGATTGTTGGCGATCGACCAGAACAGCAGCGCCGCCACGAGAACGCCGAGGACGTTTGCGATCTTTCTCGGGACGACGCGACTTTTGCGTGCGGCCAGGAAGCGAACCATGAGCACGAACAGCCGTCCCAGCGCCAGAAGCACGACGAATGTGAGCAGCGCGATGGCGCAGACTTTGAACGGATGCGCGGTCTCGACCGGCGCCATCTTCATGACGGCGCGGATCGAGTTCTGCCATTCGGCGGTTCGCCAGAGATAAATGACGACGACGAGCAGGCAGCCGACCGCGACCAGCGTGTTGGCGGTCGATCGCACGCGCGGCGAAGGTTCGGGCAGTTCAAGGTAATGCCACAGCCAGCGCCAGAGGAGGCCGGCCGCGTAGCCGATCGCGAAGCAGGCGCCGGCCAGCGCGCCTTGCGTGAGATAGCTGCGTGGAATGAGCGTCGGCGTGAGCGAAGCCGCGAAGAACAAAGCGCCCAGCATGAGGCCGACGCCGGACAGCGACAACATCTGCCGTCGGATCAGCCATGCGAGATTTTTGAAAGCGGCACCCACGGCGCGACGACTTCCTGAATTGGACGACTATCGCACAATCGGACTCGATCGCAACCGAGGTGAGGCGGGCGGCGGTTCCCGTGAGGGTCTATCCCGCCTGCGCGAGCCGCGCGTCGCTCCCTCCGCGCAGCAGGGCGAAGTCGATCGGCTTGGTCAGGAGTCCTGTGGCGCCTCCGCCGCCGAATTGGCAAAATCCATCACAAAGCGCTGAGCGCGGAGATCGCGACAAATTGCTGGCGGAACAACGCCTCCACGTCGGGCTCGTCGTCCACCACGAGAACCATCACAGTCACGGCTAACCTCTGGTCCTGTCTGAAAAATTGCCTTTGCGCGGCAATCTGATCGTGAACTCGGTAAATTCGCCGGACACGGTTTCGACGTCGATCGTGCCACCATGCTGTTTCACGATGATGTCGTGGCTCATGGAAAGCCCGAGTCCCGTACCTTCGCCTGCCGGCTTGGTCGTGAAGAAGGGGTTGAACATCTTCTCTCTTACGTCAGGGGGAATGCCGATGCCGTTGTCGCGGATGCGGATTTCGACTTGGGCGCCGCGATCCTGTGTGCCCGCGACCAGGACAGGTTCGTAGTCGTCAGCGCCATTCGCGGCCTTGCGTTTGGCGACCGCGTAAAAGCCGTTGGCGATCAGATTCAGGAGAACGCGGGTGATCTCCTGGGGGAAGGCGTCGACCATGCCAGCCTCGGGATCGAGCTCGCATTTGAGCGTGACGTTGAACTGCGGCTTCTCGGCGCGGGCACCGTGATAGGCGAGGTTGAGGCTCTCCTCGACCAAGGCGTTCACGTCAGTCGGCCGGTGCTCGCCGCTGCCTTCGCGGGAATGCAGCAGCATGTTCTTGACGATGGAATCGGCGCGCTGCCCGTGCTGGACGATCTTTTGCAGATTGTCCTTCAAGAGCCCTGTCAATTCATAGACTTCGTCGCGGATATTGTCGGTGAGTCTGGCAGACTTCAGAATATCGTTGAGCTCGTCCGTCAGTTCCGATGACAGTGCTGCGAAATTGTTGACGAAGTTGAGCGGGTTCTTGATCTCATGCGCGATGCCGGCGGTGAGCTGGCCGAGGGAGGCGAGCTTTTCGGTCTGGATCAGCCGATCTTGGGCGGTGCGGAGGTCGTCGAGGGAGGCGGCAAGTTCTTTGGTGCGGGACTGCACTTCGTCAAAGAGGCGCACATTCTCGATCGCGATGACGGCCTGGTCGGCGAAGCTCGTAACGAGCTCGATCTGCTTTTCGCTGAACGGGCGGACCTCGCGACGTGCAAGGACAATGGCGCCAACCGGGTTGCCTTCGCGCAGCAAGGGCACGCCAAGAAAGCTGCGCGGATTGCCGCTCAATTCCTGGCCTTCAAAGGAGTAGTCGGGATCTTCGAGCACATCGGTGACATGGACCACCTTGTCGCCCAGCAAAGTCCGGCCCGTGATGGTGCGCTTGTCGGGCAGGACCGGGAGATCTCTTACATATTCGGCGAATTTGATTGGAAAGCCGTAGGAACCCGCCCGGAAATAAACATTGCCGGTCTTGCGGGTGATCGCCGCCATATCGGCTTCGCATAGGCGTGCCGCCGATTCGACCAGTGTATTGAGCACGGCCTGCAAGTCGAAGGCCGAGCGACTGATCACCTTGAGCACGTCGGCGGTCGCCGTCTGCTGTTGCAGCGACTCGGTCAAATCCTCGGTGCGCTCGCGCAATTCGCCGAGCAATCGCGTGTTCTCGATGGCGATGACCGCCTGGGCAGCAAATTGCTGCAGGAGCGCGATCTGCTTTTCGGAAAAGCGCCGGTTTTCCTGTCGGAAGATCATGACATTGCCGACCACGCGCTCGTCCTTGAGCAACGGCACCGCGAGCAGGCAGCGCGCGCCGCCGAGATCGACCAGCGCCCGACGGTTCGGCTCTCCGCTGCGATAGGCGTCCGACTCTAGCAGATCAGTGATTTCGACGAATGCTTCACCCGCCAAAAGGCGCGTCGGCGCGGTGGCCGGACCATAGTTGAGGGGCAGCTTGCGCCGGAACTGATCGTAAGCGGGGGGCAGTCCATAAGTGGCCGCCGTGTGGAATTGCGCTCCATCGTAGGTGTTGAGCACGCCGAAATTGGCGCCGCAGAGCTGCATTGCCTTGCTGAGCATGGCGTCGAATACCGGCGCGAGATCGCCGGCCGAGCGGCTGATGACGCTCAGTACCTCCGATGTCGCGGTCTGCTGCTCCAGTGATTCGGTCAGCTCGTGCGTCCTGGCCTGCACCTCCTCGAACAGCCGTGCATTCTTGATCGCGATCACGGCCTGGTCGGCGAAGCTCTGCTGGAGCGCCAGCTCATCCGGAGTGAAGGGCTGGAGCTTGTCGCGATAAATGATCAGTGCGCCGATCGCCTTGCCGTCGCGGCGCAGCGGCGTGCCGCACATCGTGCGCGTGCCGGCGGCGCGCGCCAGCGGCAGGCCCGGCCATTCCGCCATCGAGGGATCGATGTGATCGAGGTCGGAAATGTTGATCTGCTCGTTTCGCGTGATGACCTGGCCCGGCATGTTCTGCCCGCCGACAGTGATCTTGTTGAGCGGCACGATCGAGCGGATGTGCTGGGCGCTGGTACCGAACCGATAGGCCTCGCCCCATTCGCCATTCTCGGCGAGCTGGATCGAGACACTGGGGGCGTCAAACAGCCGGCCGCAGGTCTCGGCGATTTGTTGGAGCGACCGACCCGCGTCGCCAGGGGCACTGGCGATGGTGCGTAGAATCTCGGCGCTGGCTGCCTGCCGGTCGCGCGACAGCGCCAACTCATGCTGCAACCGCTCATTCGCCGCGGCGCTTGACTGCAATTGCTGTACGAGCTCGGCAATCCTGGCCCTGAGCTCGGCTGCGACGTCCTGCGAAAGCGCAGTCATCAAAAATATCCATTTTGGCCGGCGTCTTGGCGCCATGCCCAATTGGCTAGTCTGGCAGCGATTATTCCATTCTGGAACCGTTCAGGCCAGGAATATCCTTGCGCCGCATATCGGGTAATGCTCGCCAAGTCGCTCAGGCCCCCGGCCGCGACACCTCCGTCTCCTTGCTGGTGATGAACTCCAGCAGCGTCGGCATACCGTCGCGGGTTTTCTGGATGCCGCGTTTGATCGCGGGAACGATGTCCTCAGGCTTGGTCACCCGCTCGCCATGGCCGCCGAAGGCGCGCGCCATCGCGGCATAGTCGCCGGAAATGTCGGTCGAGCGATATTTCTCGGTCGAGACCGGCATCACTTTCAGCTCGATCGCCATCGAGAAGTTGTTGAGTAGGATCGAAAGGATCGGGATGCGCTCGCGCACCGCGGTCTCGAAATCCATGCCGGTAAAACCGATCGCGGCATCGCCCCAGACGTTGATGCAAAGCTTGTCCGGCCTTGCGAGCTTTGCGCCCATCGCAAGCCCAAGACCGTAGCCGAGCTGCGTGGTCTTGCCCCAGCCGAGATAGGAGAGGGGCTCGACCGCCCTCCAGAACGGCGAGAGCTGGTCGCGCGGGCTGCCGGCGTCATGAGTAATGATGGTGTTGTGGATGTCGACGGTGTGCTGGAGGTCCCAGAGCACGCGATAGGGATTGAGCGGCGCGTCGTTGCTGGTGAGCTTTGGCATCCACTTTGCCAGCCAATCCTTGTGGGAGGTCGCGATCTCGGCCGCAACCGCCGAGGCATCGCGGTTCGACGTGACGGTCTTGCCGATCTCCTCGAGCAGCGCATCGAGCACCAGCCCGGCATCGCCGACGAGCCCGACCTTGGCTTCGATATCCTTGTTGAGATGGTTTGGATCGAGCGTCGAATGGATGATGATCTTACCCTTGGGCATGGCGATGCCAAAGCTGGTCTCGGTGAAGGAGCAGCCGATGCCGAAGATCACATCGGCCTCGGCAAGGAACTTCGGCACGGCGCGCGGCACGGCAAGTCCACCCGAGCCGAGCGAGAGTGGATGCGTCTCGGGGAACGACGACTTGCCGCCGAGGCTTGTGGTGACGGGGATCGCGAGCCGTTCGGCGAACCGTTTCAGTTGCAGCCAAGCCTGCGCGTAGTGCACGCCCTGGCCGGCATAGATCACCGGCCGTTTCGCGTCGATCAGAAGCGCCGCAGCCTCCTTCACATGAAAAGGGTCGGCGCCGTAGCGGGTGCGCAGCACTGGTGTGTAGGTCAGTGGTTCCGGAACCTCCTCGTTCCACAGGTCCGAGGGGATCTCGACGATGACGGGACCGCCGCGGCCGTTCTTGAGCTTGGTGAAGGCACGGCGAAAGATATTGGCGACTTCAGCGGCCAGGATGATCGGTTCGGAGGATTTGGCGAACGCCTTCATCACCTCGCTGGAGTTGAAGTTCGGCTCGATGTGCGAGAGCCTGCGCTGATAGCCCATCGGCAGCACCAGCACGGGCACCGACTCGCCAAAGCACTGCGCGACACCGCCCATGGCGTTCTCGGCCCCCGGACCATGCTGCATGCAGAAGGCGCCGATGCTGCGCCCCGAGGTGACGCGCGAGATCGCATCCGCCATATGGATGCCGACGCGCTCCTGCCGCACCATGACGGGCCGAATCTCCGCCTTCGCCGCGTGCTCGATCAAGTGATTGACGGGATAGCCGCAGAGGATCTCGATCCCCTCGCGCTTCATGATTTCCGCGATCGCAGTGCCGAGCTTCATCGCGTCTCTCCCTTCGGCAGGCCGGTTGATCCGGCCAGTTTGGCGGGTAGAGGATCAGGAATTCGCGGAAGCGTAAAGCGCGCGCGCTCGCGCGCAGCCGTAGGTCTGCCATGCAGGGCTGTCGCGCTCGGTCGCTATTTGCCGCGATATCGCAGCGCCTCGACCAGCAGCGAGAAAGCCGGTGTCGGTTGGCGGCGGCTCGGATAGTAGAGATGATAGCCGGAAAAGGCGGGGCACCAGTCGCTGAGAACGCGAACGAGCTGGCCTTTCGAGACGTAGGGCTGCACATGGCCTTCCGTCAGATAGGCGAGACCAAACCCCTTGAGCGCTCCCTGCAGGAGCAGGCCTGCGCTGTTGAACACAAGCTGCCCTTCGACGCGAACGTTGAGTTCTCGTCCGTTCTTCTCGAACTCCCAGGCGTAGAGGCTGCCGCCATGGGTCGGCAGGCGAAGATTGAGGCAGTTATGGCCCGTCAGGTCCTGGGGGGTCCTGGGTCGCTTCCGTTCGGCGAAGTAGGCGGGCGAGCCGACGACCGCCATGCGAAGATCGGGGCTGACCCTGACGGCAATCATATCCCTGGCGACAAGCTCGCCCGGGCGGATCCCCGCATCGACCTGCTGCGCCACGATGTTGGTGAGACCGTAATCGATGATCACCTCGACGTGGATGTCAGGGTATTTCGGCAACATCTTGCCCAGGGCAGGCAGCAGGATTTCGGTGGCGGCATATTCTGTCGCCGTGAGACGAACGGTCCCCGCCGGCTTTTCGCGGAGCTCGCTGAGCGCGGCAAGCTCCACGTCCATCTCGTTGAATTTGGGGCCGATGCTCAGGAACAGCCGCTCTCCAGCCTGAGTGGGCGTGACGCTGCGCGTCGTCCGGTTCAAGAGTCGGACGCCGATCCGCTCCTCGAGATTTCGGATGATCTGGCTGAGCCCGGACTGCGTCATGCCGAGCTTCGCCGCGGCCCGCGTGAAACTGCGTTCTCTCGCCACCGCGAGAAAGGCGAGGAGATCGCTCGCGTCGTCCCGGTCCATTGATAAGCCTGTCTAATAACCGCATTCGAAATTTATCACCTAATCTGTGGTCGGCGGAAGTCCTAGGTTCGGTTCAGCGTTGGACGGAGCTCGAAGCCGACATGTCGATATCAGCGATGCAAGAACCGGTCGCGGCCCCTCGCGTCGCAGCGACCTTGCTGCCGATCATGGGCGTGGTCTTCGTTGCCTTTCTCGTCATTGGCTTTGCGTTGCCCGTTCTTCCGCTTCATGTTCACGACGGCCTCGGGTTCGATAGCTTCGTGGTCGGCCTCGTCGCGGGCAGTCAGTTCGCCGCCTCGTTGATCTCGCGACCGTGGGCGGGCCACTACTCGGACAGCCGCGGGGCGAAGCGAGGCGTGATCGCCGGCCTGCTGGCGGCTGCGGCTTCCGGGCTGCTCTATCTGCTCTCGCTCGGTTTCAGCGGCGCTCCGCTGTCATCGGTCACCATTCTGTTTCTCGGACGCGGTCTGCTCGGCGGTGCAGAAAGCTTCATCATCACGGCCGCAGTGAGCTGGGGACTTGCGCTTGTCGATTCCCGGAGCACGGGCAAGGTGATCGCGTGGGTCGGCTCGGCGATGTTCGCGGCCTTCGCGATCGGCGCACCGGCCGGCTCCGCCCTCTATGCCGCCCACGGCTTTGTGGCCATCGCGTTGGCGACCGCCGCGGCTCCGCTCGTGACCCTGCTTCTCGTTGCGCAGCTTCCATCGATTGCTCCCGTGCAGCACGTCCGCGTCTCCTTCGCCGAAGTGATCGGTGCCGTATGGGTGCCGGGCCTGGGCTCGGCACTCGGCAGCGTCGGCTTCGGTGCCGTGACCACGTTCGTCGCCCTGCTGTTCGCAAATCGTGGGTGGTCGCACGGATGGCTCGCGTATACGGCCTACGCGGTTGCCTTCATTCTGGCGCGGGTGTTCTTCAGCCATGCGGCCGACGCGATCGGCGGTGCAAAAGTCGCGCTGGTCTGCGCGCTGATCGAAGCTGCAGGGCAGGCGCTGATCTGGCTCGCCGTTCGACCCGAAATGGCGTTGGTGGGCGCTGCGCTTACCGGCTTTGGTTTCTCGCTGGTGTACCCCGGATTCGGTGTCGAAGCGGTCCGCCGCGTGCCGGCGCAGAGCCGCGGCCTGGCGATGGGCGCCTATACTGCCTTTCTCGACCTGGCCCAGGGGCTTGCGAGCCCCGCGCTTGGATTGATAGCGATCGGAGCGAGGCTAAACGTTGTGTTCCTCGCCAGCGCGGTGACCGTCCTCTCCGCCGCGCTCGTCGCCTGGTGGCTGATGGCGCATCCGGCCAATGCGCAGGGAAGGCCGCAATGAAACCGAAGTCAACCACCAGACGTTCCAACCAATAAGGAGCTTCACATGGACATCGACATCAAGAGGGTCGGGTCTCGCCCCTCGCAGAAAGGTCCGGAAGACTGGTTCACCGGAACGGTCCGCATCGACCCGCTGTTCCAGGCGCCGGAGCCGGCACGGGTCGGCGCCGCCCAGGTCACATTCGAGCCCGGTGCACGTACAGCTTGGCATACGCATCCCCTCGGGCAGACGCTGATCGTCACGGCGGGATTCGGCTGGGTGTAGCGCGAGGGCGGCCCCGTCGAGGAAATCCGTCCGGGTGACGTCGTGTGGTTTGCGCCGGGATTGAAGCACTGGCACGGCGCTTCGCCGACAACGGCCATGACGCACATCGCCATCCAGGAAGCACTGGGCGGGAAGGCGGTCGACTGGATGGAAAAGGTCAGCGACGAACAATATCGGAAATGATCGCCGGACCGTTCGAAACGCGCCTCAGACAGGCGGGGGATTGCGGTCGGTGAAGGTCGTTCGCTGGTGCCAATAAGGATAGGGCAGCGTCACCTTGCTGGCGGCGTCCAGACGCTCGATCTGATCCCTGCTCAATGACCAGCCGACCGCGCCGAGATTTTCGCGCAATTGCGCCTCGTTGCGCGCGCCAATGATCAAGGTCGAAACTGTCGGGCGCTGGAGCAGCCAGTTCAACGCAATTTGCGACACGCTTTTCCCGGTTTCCCTGGCAACCTCGTCGATCGCGTCCACGACACGATAGACGTGCTCGTCCGGCACCGGCGGCCCGAAGTCGGCCGTCTTGGGCAAACGGCTGACCTCGGGCTTCGGCTGACCCCGGCGTATCTTTCCGGTGAGACGCCCCCAGCCGAGAGGCGACCAGACGACCGCGCCGACGCCCTGGTCCACGCCGAGCGGCATCAACTCCCATTCGTAGTCGCGCCCGATCAGCGAATAGTAGGTTTGATTGGCGACGTAGCGCGGATAACCGTATTTGTCGGCGACGGCGAGCGACTTCATCAGGTGCCAGCCCGAGAAGTTCGAAACGCCGATGTAGCGGATCTTGCCGGCGCGCACGAGCCCATCGAGTGTCGCAAGAACCTCTTCGGGCGGCGTAAAGGCGTCGAAGCCATGGAGCTGGAACAGGTCGATATAGTCGGTGCCAAGCCGGCTCAGCGAGCCGTCGATCGCTGCGAGCAGATGCTGCCGTGACGAGCCGATGTCATTCGGCCCATCGCCGAAACGGAACGTTGCCTTGGTCGAGATCAAAACCTTGTCGCGGCGACCTTTGATGGCCTCACCGAGCACGCGCTCGGATTCGCCAAGCGAATAGACGTCGGCGCTGTCGAACATCGACACGCCGGCATCAAGGCAGATATCCAGGAGGCGCCGTGCCTCGGTCGCGTCAGTAGTGCCCCACGCCGCGAGGCGACCAACCCCGCCGAAGGTGCCCGTTCCAAGACTGAGCGCCGGCACAGTGAGCCCTGACGAACCCAAGCGTCGGTATTCCATCGCCATGCTCCTCGACCGTTCTGTATCCGCAACTTTCGCCGTGCGGCCCCTTCGGCCGGATGCTAACGCAACTTTGGGCCGCGTGCCATTACGTGCCCACATGGAGGGATGCTTGGCGCGCGCCTTGAAGCGTCCACATTGCCGGTGGAGAAACGGCAGGATATCGCGCGGGCTTGGAGACCGATGGGTACCTGGGGGACGATGACACGTCGTATGGTCGGCGGAATGATGGCCAGCTTTGTGCTGCTGGCTGCGCCGGTCATGGCCGCCGAATCTCCGGCCGAACTGATCTCCGGCTTCCGTCTCAAGCACGGCGAGGTTCGCGTCGTACGCGATGCAACCCTCGACCGCATTGCGCTGGAGCAGGCGCGCGCGATGGCGGCAAAGGACGATCTCAGTCATGAGGTCCTCGGGCCGTTCACCAGGCGGGTTGCGCCTGCGCATGCGGGGCGCGCCGCCGAGAACATCGCCTATGGTTACGACAGTTTCGAGAAGACGCTCGGACAGTGGATCGACTCCTCCGGGCACCGCAGGAACCTCTTGTTGCACAACGCCTCCCGCGTCGGAATCGCGAGCGCCAGGAATGCCAGCGGCAAGCGCACCTACTGGGCCATGGTGATTGCGGGCGATTACGAGCCGAAGCCGGGCAAGGGTAAGAAGGACAGGGAGCCCGTTGTCGCCGTGAAACGCGACGCCGCGCCCTCAAGCGGATCCAAATCCAGGGATTGCCACGTCAAGCTGCTCAGCCTCTGCATTTGAGATGGAGGCCGATGTTGGAATCGCCGGGCGAATTGCGGCGAGGAGCCTTGCGGAACTGGCTGCTGCAAAGGATGCTTGCAGGCACCGTCCATCGAGGAAATCATCCATGTCCGTCGACACCCAGGCCGCCACCGACCGCCTCATGCGCTTCCTCGCCGTCGAGGGCGTGACTGGAAAGGAGGCAGCGATCGGGCGCGAGCTTACGGCGGCGCTGCAAGAAAGTGGCGTGCCGGCGGGGGCGATCCGCCTCGACGACGCCAACACACGCATTCCCGTGCCGACCGAGACCGGCAACCTCATCGTCGATCTGCCCGGCTGCGGCGCGATGCACAACCAGCCGCGCATCATGTTCATGACCCACATGGACACCGTGCCGCTGTGCGCCGGCGCAAATCCGAAGCGGTCGGGGCGCAAGATCGTCAACGCGGCGAAGACCGCACTCGGCGGCGACAACCGCTGCGGCTGCGGCGTTCTCGTCACGCTGGCGGCTGAGCTTGCGAAGCAGCAGCTCGATCATCCGCCGATCACGCTGCTGTTCTGCGTGCGGGAGGAGAGCGGGCTCTATGGCGCGCGCCACGTCAGGACGGAGGAGCTCGGCTCGCCGGCGATGGCCTTCAACTACGACGGCGGCTCCGCCTCCAACGTCACCATCGGTGCCGTCGGTGCGGATCGCTGGCAGGTCGAGATTTTCGGCCGCGCCTCGCACGCCGGCGTGGCGCCGGAGCGCGGAATCTCTTCGACGATGATCCTTGCGCTTGCGCTCGCCGAGGTGAAGGCCGGCGGCTGGTTCGGCAAGGTGGTGAAGGGCAAGCGGCAGGGCACCAGCAACGTCGGTCCCGTCACCGGCGGCGAGGGGCGCCCGGCAGGCGATGCAACCAACGTCGTCACCGACTATGTTCACGTGCGCGGCGAAAGCCGCAGTCACGATGGAAAGTTCTTCAAGGAGATCACCAAGGCCTACAAGGCCGCGTTCGAGAAGGCCGCCAAGCGCGTCACGAACGCGCAAGGCAAATCCGGTCGCATCAAATTCAAGGCCGAGACCGACTATTATCCGTTCCGCATGAAGGAGAGCCTGCCCGTCGTCAAACGCGCGATCGAAGCCGTGTCCGCGGTTGGAGGGGCGCCGGCCGTCCGCGCTGCCAATGGCGGCCTGGACGCGAACTGGATGGTCCGGCACGGCATTCCGACCGTGACCTTCGGTGCGGGGCAGAACGAGGCGCACACGATCGACGAATGGATCAATCTCGACGAATACGACCGCGCCTGTGCGCTCGCGCTACGGCTTGCGACGATGCGGTGAGGGGCGTCACGGTTCGAGCCGAAGCCGGACGCCGTCCTGGAATCAATGGAAGGCTGGAGTTCGCGTCAGGTCAGCTATCGGCTTTACTTCATCGCCGAGCTGATGGAGTTGAACTTGTTGTTGAGCAGCGCTGAGCCCGTGTTGTTCACAACCGTGACGATTGCGAGCGCAATGCCGGCGGCGATCAGACCATACTCAATGGCGGTGGCACCACTTTCATCGGCAAGGAAAGACCTAAGCAAAGCCATCGTCGACTCCTATTGATCCGTCTAATCTATGCGGACGTCGTTTTCGAAGGGGTAAATCGGTCGATTAAGTTTTTTCGTGCGCGTCAAAATAACAGGTTCGGTCGACCTCGCGTGCTGCCTGTATGATGGCACCCATTAAATTAAGGTTTCCTCACCCAATTCAGGTGGATTTGAATCGGTGCCCTACCTGTGGATGCGGCATTGCAGGGGCTGAGCATGGTAAAGAAATCGAGAAAGCGCTATGGCGTGATCGCGCGTCTCTACGTGTCCTTGCGATGGCTTTTCAGCACGACCGCGAGGCGCCCGACCAGATAGTTTATCACGCGCGGCTGCGATCGCGCGGCACTGTCGGCGACGCGCTCTTCGTCGCTCGTGTCGTTCACGATGCCGATGTAGTTTTTTCTGCCGTCCTGCTGCTGCACGGGCGTGCGACCTTGGCTCAATCAAGAGCGTGATCATGCGGCGCAGAGCGACAATCGACGGTTAATTTTCTCTTCCGTAGGAATACCCGGTGCGACCATGAGGTCAGGCGGCCGTCGCGAAAAACGACGCGCCGCTTAACGGATTATTGAGCCTGTTCGCCAACGGGTCGGCAAGGGAGCAGGGGGCTGGCAGCGCTCATCCGCGACGGCCGTCCGCGTTCAACGCCCGCAACATGGCGATACGGGCGAACATCATCCAGCCGCCACCGGTCTCAGCCGCGTTGATGAGGGTCTCGATGGCGGTCTGCCAGTGGGCTTCGTGCTGCGCGTCCTCTGGCAGTTGCACGATGTAGTCGGCCGCCTCTTGCAGCGTGAGCAGTTTGCGCCGGTTGGGCAGGGGGATCGGTTCGTCGAACGACGTCGACCAGGGCATGTCAGGCCGGGCGATACGCGGGAAGGGAAATCACGGCAGCGTCGCCCGGAGGTCGTGGCGCTATCCGGCCTTCCTGCCGCGCGCCGGCGCACGCACCGGCTTGTCGGCCTGCTTTTCGGCCTGCTTGTCAGTCTTCCTGGGCGCTTCCTTGCCGGCAGCAGTCTTGCCGCCTTTGCCGGCGATCGGCAGCAGCATTTCGCGCTGACCCTCGACCCGCTTCTTCGGCTTCTTGGCCTTGCCGTCGGCCTTGGCGGCGGGCGCGGCTCCCTTCTCGGTCGCAAGGCTCTTCTTGAGCGCGTCCATCAGGTTGATGACGTTGCCGCCCGTCTTCGGCGCGGCCTTGGCGGCGAGCGGGACACCGCTGCGCTTCTTGTTGATCAGGTCGATCAGCGCGGTCTCGTAGTGGTCCTCGAACAGCTCGGGCTCGAATGCGCCGGACTTCTTCTCGACGATGTGCTTGGCGAGGTCGAGCATGTCCTTGGTTAGCTTCACGTCCTGGATGTCGTCGAAATACTCCGTCTCGCTGCGCACCTCGTAGGGGTAGCGCAGCAGCGTGCCCATCAGGCCGCTGTCGAGCGGTTCGAGCGCGATGATGTGCTCGCGGTTGGTCAGCACCACGCGGCCGATCGCGACCTTGTTCATGCTCCGGATGGTCTCGCGGATCACCGCATAGGCATCATGGCCGACCTTGCCGTCCGGCACGAGATAATAGGGGCGGATCAGATAGCGGTTGTCGATGTCGGTCTGGGGCACGAATTCGTCGATCTCGATCGTGTGGGTCGATTCCAGCGCGATGTCATCGAGCTCGTCCTTGGTGACCTCGATATAGGTATCGGTGTCGACCTTGTAGCCCTTGACGATGTCGTCGGAGGTGACCTCGTCGCCGGTCTCGGCGTCGACCTTGAGGTACTTGATCCGGTGGCCTGTCTTTCGGTTGATCTGGTTGAAGGAGACCTTCTCGGTATCCGAAGTGGCGGGATAAAGCGCGACCGGGCAGGTCACGAGCGAGAGGCGCAAAAAACCCTTCCAATTGGCACGGGGGGCCATGGGCTACTCCAAACGCAACAGGGACAACTGACGAGGATAACACTGGGGAACCGCGAATCATAGCAAGCCGCGGGATGGAATCTTGCAACGGCGTTAATCGCCGACCCTCTGCCAAGTCCGGACCGGAACATCGTTCGCGATCAGACGTTGCCCCGCCGCACTTCACGAGAGGCCGCGAGGAGGTCGCGGCATTTGGACGCGACACCCCGGCAGTTGAGGGTTGCCATGGCTACGAGACGCGACGATCAGATCATCGAAACATCGACCGAAGCGCGCCAGGGCGAGCCCGGTCCGTCGGTCGCAGCGTTGCTCACCGTCTCGACCGGACTTGCGATCCTGATCCTCGGCGTCATCTGGTTCGTGTTCTTCCGGACCTGAGCGCCGGCTAGCTGCGATCAGCGCTTCCGACTCGCCGCGGAACGCGGCAAATTGCGCCCGCCATACGGCCGGTTTTGCCCGGCCGCATGGCGGGCGCTGTCGTGTCGGCTTCATGACGAAAAAGTAACATTTGCCAGTTCCCGGCGTTCATATTCAGTTCACGCCAGGATTGATCATCTTGGCAGTAGATTCCGCAGTCCATCCCTTTCGGACTATTCTTGGAGAGAAGCGTGCGCCTGCTTGTTGTTGAGGACGACCCCGATCTCAATCGCCAGCTCACCAAGGCGCTGACCGACGCCGGCTACGTCGTCGACCGCGCCTTCGACGGGGAGGAGGGGCACTATCTCGGCGACAACGAGCCCTATGACGCTGTGGTGCTCGATATCGGCCTGCCCAAGAAGGACGGCATCTCGGTGCTGGAGGCCTGGCGCCGCAACGGACGCGCCATGCCCGTCCTGATCCTCACCGCGCGCGACCGCTGGAGCGACAAGGTCCAGGGCTTCGATGCCGGCGCCGACGACTACGTCGCAAAGCCCTTCCATCTCGAGGAGGTGCTGGCGCGCATCCGCGCATTGCTGCGGCGATCGGCCGGTCATGCCCAGAGCGAATTGACCTGCGGACCGGTGACGCTGGATACCCGAACCAACAAGGTGACCGTCTCCGGCAACCCCGTGAAGATGACCTCGCACGAATATCGGCTGCTGCAATATCTGATGCACCATGCCGGGCGCGTGGTCTCCCGCACCGAGCTCGTCGAGCATCTCTACGATCAGGATTTCGACCGCGACTCCAACACCATCGAGGTCTTTGTCGGCCGCATCCGTAAGAAGCTGGACGTCGATATCATCCAGACCGTCCGTGGCCTCGGCTATCTCCTGACCCCACCGGCTGCGCCTGGTACTTGACCGGGCGGCGCGACCGGGGTCTTGGTCACCTATGACCGTCTCCGACCACCTGCCGTCCTGCGCCTGCCGGGATCGATCCAATGCGCGCTAGCTCGCTTGCCAACCGCCTGTTCCTGTCGGCGACGGCGTGGCTGGTGGTGATCCTGGCCATCACCGGTGTCGTGCTGTCATCGGTGTACAAGAACGCCACGGAGCGCGCCTTCGACCGCCGGCTCAATCTCTACCTGCGCACGCTGATTGCCGAGGTGGCCACGCCCGATGAGCCGCCGGACCGTCAATTCCAGTCGCTCGGCGAGCCGCTGTTCGAGCTGCCGCTGTCAGGCTGGTACTGGCAGATCACGCGCACCGACACCGAAAAGCCGGAGGTGCGCTCGTCGCGCTCGCTATGGGACAAGAAGCTGCCGAAGCTGGAGGAGCAGGGCGTCGAGCTGACTGCGGCCGGCATCCGGCTCGGCTATGTCGATGGGCCGGAAGGTCAGACCTTGCGGATGGTGGAGCGGCCGGTCGATCTCGGCGCCGACGGCAAGTTCCTGGTCAGCGTCGCGGGCGATGCCACCGAGATTTTCGACGAGACGCGCAGCTTCGACTATTACCTCGGCGGCACGTTCACGGCGCTCGGTATCGTGCTCCTGCTCACCACGGTCTTCCAGGTCCGCTTCGGCCTAGCGCCCCTCAAGCGCATCTCTGAGGCAATCGCCGACATCCGCTCCGGGCGTGCCGAGCGGCTGGAAGGTGAATTCCCCGTCGAGATCGCGCCGCTCGCGCGCGAGACCAATGCGCTGATCGAGGCCAATCGCGAGATCGTCGAGCGCGCGCGCACCCATGTCGGCAATCTCGCGCACGCGATCAAGACGCCGCTCTCGGTGATCGTCAACGAGGCCACCGCCCACGCTGCCGATCCGTTCGCGGAGAAGGTCATGGAGCAGGCCGACGTCATGCGCGACCAGCTCGCCCATCACCTGGAGCGCGCCCGCATCGCGGCCAGGGTCTCGATCGTTGGCACCGTGACGGAGGTTGCACCGGCCATCGAGGCGCTGCGTCGGACCATGGAGAAGATCCATCGCGAGCGCGGCATCGCCGTCGAGGCCAAGGCGGATCCCGTCGCGAAATTTCGCGGCGAGCGGCAGGATCTGGAGGAGATGGTCGGCAATCTCGTCGACAATGCCTGCAAATGGGCGGCCTCGCGTGTCTTCATCGAGGTGCTGGTGGACGCGTCCGGCAAGCCCGATGCCGGACCACGCCTGCGGATCATCGTCGACGATGATGGCCGTGGCCTGTCCGAGGCCGAGCGGGCGCAGGTCTCGCGCAGGGGGCAGCGGCTCGACGAGTCCAAGCCGGGATCTGGTCTCGGCCTGTCGATCGTCGTCGACCTCGCCGCGCTCTACGGCGGCAGTCTGACCCTCGGCAGCGCGCCGATCGGGGGCTTGCGGGCGGAACTGGTGCTCCCCGGCATTTAGCCTTTGTTCCCGCGCGCCTTTCTCCGTTCCGGAAAGGCAGGTTTCGACACAAAACGCCACCCTGCTGGGTAACTTCCTAAACGGCTTCTTAACGCGCCGGCTCCTATGATCGCGCCCGGACGCATCCCTCGTCCGCCACGTGACCGTGCATTACCAGGCGCATGAGCCAGACATCGATCGAGCGGCTGAGAGACTATCTCGCGCAGCTCCCGCCGCAGTCGCAGGCGCTGCTGATGCGGGAGTTCGAGCGCGCGCTGGAGCGCGGCCAGGACACGGCGGTGGCCACCCTCGTGCTCGAGCAGCTGCGTAAGATCGTGCGCAAGACCGAGGCCGATGAAGACGCCGCGCCGCGCACGGAGGATCTGTCGCGCCTGCTTTACCAGCCGCTGGAACCGTTCCTCGTCGAGGCCGGCATTCCGATCCGCCTTGGACAAATCCGCCGCTCCTCGCTGCTCCCGATCTGGCAATGGCTTGGCCGCGATGGTGCCCCTGCCAAGGTGAGTGAGATCGACGCCGCGCTTTCCCGGCTGCCTGCCGGCGACGGCGGAGAGGCTCTGGCCCTGAAGATCCAGGCGGTCGCGGCCGACGCGATCTTCGAGTTGACGGGGCCTGGCGGCGGCGACAAGTCACGCGCGCTTGCCCGCGTTGGCCCGCCCAATGTCATCGAGGACCTCTACTCGGTCGGTGCCGTGCTCGCGGTTCGGGAGGCCATCGCGAGCCTCAATGAGAAGCTGCCGCGGTTCCTGCGTGCTTTCGGCGATTCCCATATCGGCTCGGTGACGGCCGCGCTCAACGTTCCCGTCCTGCAGACGCCGCAGATGCTGCCGTTTGCGCTGTCGATGGTGATCCAGCGGCTGACGGCGCCCTGGCAGATCATCCGCCTCGCCATCAAGATGGCGGCCTCCGACGACGAGATCCGCGTCGCCGCGACGCCGTTCGGCGTGGCGGTCACAATGGCCCTGCATGACCTGTCCTGTCTCGCCGCCATGCTGCGGCTGGACATCAAGCGCGGCCGCTTTGACAACATCGCCGAGAATCTCAAGGCCCTGCATGACGGCGTGCGCGGATTGCGCACCGAGCTCGATCTGCGCAACGATTCCACGTGGGGCAAGCAGCTCACTTCGATCCGTGCCGATATCTCCAACGCCCTGCAATCGGAGATCGACAGCGTACCGGGCCGTGTCCGCCGCATCCTGCGCCAGCGCGCGGAGAAGGACATTCCGCCGGGCGCCCGCGTCGACAGCACCGAGGTCGAGGAAACAGCCGCGCTGATCGATTTTGTCGCGACCTGTCGCAACTATGCCAGCGAGCTTGCGATCAACGAGGTGACGCTGCGCACCTATTCGGACCTCCAGCAATATGTGGAACGGTCAACGGAGTCTCTGGTGCAGTCGCTGCGCGCCGCCGACCACAAGGTCCGGGCCTATCGCCAGCAGCAGATGGCCGCTGCCATCCGTTTCTGCGAAGTGCTGTTCGGCGACGACTACGCCTCGTTGATGAGCCGGGCGGCCGAAAGCGCGCTGACCGGCGAGCGCAAATCCTCGCGCGCCGGGTAAATTTAAGCGTATCGCAGCTTACCTGCAATTTGTGGTTGACGAGGCCGGTGACGGAACGTACGGTCCACGCCCAAGTCGTCGGAATCCCTGTTTGTAGGCGCATGAAACCCGTCATCAGCTTCGTGGAAATCGAGAACCGCGTGATTTCGGCGACCTATCGCAGAATGATGGTCAGGGCGAAGGTGGTGCTGGTCGAGAAGGCGAGTGGCCGGCAATTGCCGGATCCGGTCACGACGATCGCCTCTCCCGTTCCGGTCGGCGCGTTGCGGATCAGGCTGCCGGAAACGGTCGGGCCGGGAACCTATTTCCTGAAGGCGCTGAACGGGCACGGCGAGGACGCGGCGCAGAGCGCGGAATTCGAGATCGCCTAAGCCGTTGGATTGTCTCCGTTTCGGCCCCATCCTCGGTCGCGCCAAATTGACAATTGTCAATTGCCGCCCCGCTTGAGCGTGGTGTAAAGCCACGTGAGAGGCGCGGGATGACGCGCTGCCGGAAGCTTGCCCGATGACGCTATGGTTCGTGTTCGCGCTGATGACGGTCGCGGCGATTTTCGCTGTGCTCTGGCCGCTCGGCCGTGCCGGCCGCGCGCAGAGCGGAGGCAGCGAGGTCGCCGTCTACAAGGACCAGCTTGCCGAAGTCGAGCACGATCTTGCCGCAGGCCTGATTGCGGCGCCGGAGGCGGAGGCTGCGCGGATCGAGATCAGTCGCCGGTTGCTGGCCGCGGCCAGCAGCGAGCCTGCGTCGGACGGCCGGTCGAACCTGAAATGGCGCCGCGCGGCGGCCGTGCTGGCGCTGCTCGGCCTGCCGCTGGTCGCGATCCTGGTCTACGTTCCGCTTGGCTCGCCGAGGCTGCACGACTTTCCGCTGGCGCAACGCGATCGCGCCCCCGGCATGCAGCAGTCGCTCGAGACCATGGTGGCGCAGGTCGAGCAGCACCTCGAGAAGAATCCGACCGACGGTCGCGGCTGGAACGTGCTTGCGCCGGTTTTGGAGCGGCTCGGCCGTTACGATGACGCGGTGCGCGCTTATCGCAATGCGCTCTCCTATAATGGCGAAAGCGCGGAGCGAAGGTCCGATCTCGGCGAGGCGCTTTTGGCCGCCGCCGGCGGTGTCGTGACGGCCGAAGCCAAGGCGGAATTCGAGCGCGCGCACGCGCTCAATGCTGAGGAGCCGAAGGCAAACTATTTTCTCGGTCTCGCCGCTGAGCAAGATGGCCGCAAGGATGATGCGGCCGCGATCTGGCGCGGGGTGCTTGCGAAAGCGCCGCCGGACGCGCCCTGGCGTGCGCTCGTGCAATCCTCGCTGGCACGGGTCGGCGGCGGCAGCGCCGCGCCGGCGCTCTCGGACGACACGATCGCAGCGGCCAAGGACATGAGCGAAGGCGACCGCGGCGCGATGATCCGCGGCATGGTCGAGCGGCTCGCCAACCGGCTCAAGCAGAACGGCGATGACGTCGACGGCTGGCTGCGCCTGGTGCGTGCCTACGTCGTGATGGGCGAGCGCGACAAGGCGAAGGGCGCGCTCAGCGATGCCCGCGAGGCGGTAGCCAACGACGCCGATCGGCTGCGCCAGCTCAATGAAGGCCTGAAGAATCTCGGGCTCGACGGATGATGATCGCAGGAAGGGCGGAAAGAAACCAGCCATGACGCGCAAGCAGCGACGTATGACCATCATCGGCGGATCACTCGCCGTGCTCGCGCTCGCCGCAGCACTGGTGCTGAACGCGCTGCGCGACTCCATCGTGTTCTTCTCGACCCCGACGATGGTCGCCGAGAAGCACATCGCGCCGGGCAAGCGGTTTCGCCTCGGCGGCCTGGTGCAGCCGGGCTCGCTGCAGCGTGGCGACAATCTCGCGGTGACCTTCGAAGTCGCCGACGGCAGCGCAAAACTACCGGTCGCCTACAAGGGCATCCTGCCCGATCTGTTCCGCGAAGGGCAGGGCGTCGTCGCCGAAGGCGCGCTTGACCCCAGCGGCGTGTTCAAGGCCGACACAGTGCTTGCCAAGCATGACGAGACCTACATGCCCAAGGACGTTGCCGATGCACTGAAGAAGCAGGGGCACTGGAAAGATGATTACGGCGCCAGGCCGGCAGCAACGACTGCGCAAGGCAATCCGCAGGGAGCCGTACGGTGATCGCGGAATCCGGACACTACGCCCTGGTGCTCGCTCTGGGCCTTGCGCTGATCCAGTCCTTCGTGCCGCTGATCGGCGCACGGCTGCGCGACCCCGCATTGATGAACGTCGCGCGCTCCACGGCGCTTGCGCAATTACTGTTCGTCGGCGCGTCCTTCGTCGCGCTCGTCACCTTGCACGTCACCTCGGATTTCTCCGTCGCCAACGTCTACGAGAATTCCCACTCGATGAAGCCGCTGATCTACAAGATCACCGGCGTGTGGGGAAACCATGAAGGCTCGATGCTGCTGTGGGTGTCGATCCTGGCGCTGTTCGGCGGCCTCGTCGCTGCCTTCGGCAACAACCTGCCGCTGTCGCTGCGCGCCCATGTGCTCGCCGTGCAGGCGTGGGTTGCGAGCGCCTTCTATCTCTTCATCCTGATCACCTCGAATCCGTTCCTGCGCATCGCCAACCCACCGATCGAGGGGCGCGACCTCAATCCGGTGCTCCAGGACGTCGGCCTCGCGGTGCATCCGCCGATGCTCTATCTCGGCTATGTCGGCTTCTCGATCTCGTTCTCGTTTGCGATCGCGGCGCTGATCGAAGGTCGCATCGATGCCGCCTGGGCGCGGTGGGTGCGGCCGTGGACGCTCGTTGCCTGGATCTTCCTGACACTCGGCATCGCGATGGGCTCCTACTGGGCCTACTACGAGCTCGGCTGGGGCGGCTGGTGGTTCTGGGACCCCGTCGAAAACGCCTCACTGATGCCGTGGCTCGCTGGCACCGCGCTATTGCATTCGGCGCTGGTGATGGAGAAGCGCAATGCGCTGAAGGTCTGGACAATCCTGTTGTCGATCCTGACGTTCTCGCTGTCGCTGCTCGGCACCTTCCTGGTGCGCTCGGGCGTGCTCACCTCCGTACATGCCTTTGCCAGCGATCCCACGCGCGGCGTCTTCATCCTGCTGATCCTCTGCGTTTTCATCGGCGGCAGTCTGAGCCTGTATGCGGCGCGCGTGTCGTCGCTGAAGCAGGGCGGGCTGTTCGCGCCGATCTCGCGCGAGGGCGCGCTGGTGCTGAACAACCTCTTCCTCACCACGGCCTGCGCGACGGTGCTGGTCGGAACCCTCTATCCGCTCGGGCTGGAAGTCTTGACCGGCGAAAAGATCTCGGTCGGCGCGCCGTTCTTCAATCTCACCTTCGGGCCGCTGTTCGTGCCGCTGCTGATTGCCGTTCCCTTTGGCCCGATGCTGGCGTGGAAGCGCGGCGATCTGCTTGGGGCCGCGCAGCGTCTGCTGGCCGCCGGCCTCCTCGCGCTGCTGGCGCTGGCACTGGTGTGGGCCTGGGCGCATGGCGGCAGCGCGCTTGCGCCTCCGGCCATCGCGCTCGCGGTATTTGTCATCCTCGGCGCGGTGACCGATCTCGTCGAACGCGTCGGCCTGTTCCGCGCGCCGTTTGGAACGGCGGTGCGGCGTGCGCGCGGATTGCCGCGCTCGGTCTGGGGCACGGCCTTCGCGCATGCCGGCCTTGGCATCGCGCTGATCGGCATCGTCTGCGAGACCACCTGGAACAGCGAATATATCGGCACCATGAAGCCCAACGACGTCGCCAAGGTCGCCGGCTACGAGCTGAAGCTCGATGGGCTGTTCCAGCGGCAGGGCCCGAATTTCGGCGAGATGATCGCGCGGTTCGACGTCAGCCGCGATGGCGAGGTGCTCAGCGTCATGACACCGTCGAAGCGAAGCTTTACCACGCGCGGCTCCTCGACCACGGAAGCTGCGCTTCTGACCCGCGGCGCGAGCCAGCTCTACATCTCGCTCGGCGACGTTACCGCCGAGGGCGCGATCGCGGTGCGCATCTATCACAAGCCCTTCGTGCTGCTGATCTGGTGGGGGCCGGTGCTGATGGCGTTCGGCGGCGTGCTGTCGCTATCTGACCGCCGCTTGCGTGTTGGCGCGCCAAAACCGGCGCGCGCGCAGCAGCGCTTGCAGCCGGCGGAGTGATCCGATGCGCCGGACGATCGCAGCGATCCTTGCGCTTGCATTTTTGGGGCTGCCCGTAGCCTACGCCGTGCAGCCCGACGAGATCATGGCCGACCCCGCGAAGGAGGCGCGTGCGCGCGAATTGTCGCGCGAGTTGCGCTGCATGGTCTGCCAGAATCAGTCGATCGACGACTCCGAGGCGCCGCTCGCGCGCGACCTGCGCCTGTTGGTGCGCGAACGGATCGCGGCCGGCGACAGCAATTCCCAGGTGATCGATTTCCTGGTGGCACGCTATGGCGAGTTCGTCCTGCTGAAGCCGCGCTTCGAACGGCAGACCTTGCTGCTATGGCTGCTCACGCCGCTCGCGCTGGGCGCGGGCGGTATCGCGCTCTGGCTTCAGATTCGGCGCCGGCCGCAAGGCGCTGCAAATGTGGCGCCGCCGCTCACCCCTGACGAGGAAGCGAAGCTGGCGGCACTGATGTCCGACGAGGCGAAATCGAGCTGAAGGAACCTCCGTTAAGTTCCTGCAAAATCATCATTTTCGGCCTGCGCCATTCTGCCGCACCGGTATTTGCCCATCATTACAAAAGTTTAACCCCGCCGCCAGCGCGCTGTAAGGCGCCAATCACCATCTTCAGGGCCGTAAGGCGCTGTCCAAGCAGCGCCAAAAGGAATTCAAGGCCCTGGAGATCCCCTGCATGACCGAACGTCCCGATCTTTCGTCCCTCCCGTCGTACCGGCAGCCGCGCCGGTCGCTGCTCGTTGCCCGCAAGCTCGCGCTGATGGCCTCGGTGGTCGCCGGCCTGGGCGTCGCCGTCTACGGCTTCAGCCCCTCGACGTCGCCGTCCGACCTGTTCTCAAGCCCGGCGCATGCGCAGGTCAACAACGAGGTCAAGAAGGTCGAACGTCCGATCGGATTTGCCGACATCGTCGAGCGGGTGAAACCCTCGGTGATCTCGGTGAAGGTCAACATCAAGGAGAAGACCGCGAGCAACGATGACGGTGATGATTCGCCGTTCCAGCCGGGCTCGCCGATGGAGCGCTTCTTCCGCCGCTTCGGCGGGCAGGACGGGATCCCCGGCTTGCGCGGACCGCGCGGCGGCGGGCGTGCCGTCACCGGCCAGGGCTCGGGCTTCTTCATCTCGGCCGACGGCTTTGCCGTGACCAACAACCACGTGGTCGACGGCGCCGACAAGGTCGAGGTCACGACCGACGACGGCAAGACCTACAGTGCCAAGGTGATCGGCACCGACCAGCGCACCGACCTCGCCTTGATCAAGGTCGAGGGCGGCTCGAACTTCTCCTTCGCAAAGCTGTCCGACGGCAAGCCGCGGATCGGCGACTGGGTGCTCGCGGTCGGCAATCCCTTCGGCCTCGGCGGCACCGTGACCGCCGGCATCGTCTCGGCCAGCGGCCGCGACATCGGCAACGGTCCGTATGACGATTTCATCCAGATCGACGCGCCCGTGAACAAGGGCAACTCCGGCGGTCCGGCCTTCAACACCGACGGCGAGGTGATGGGCGTCAACACCGCGATCTATTCGCCGTCCGGCGGCAGCGTCGGCATCGCGTTCTCGATTCCGGCCGCGACCGTGAAGAGCGTGGTCGCCCAGCTCAAGGACAAGGGCTCGGTCAGCCGCGGCTGGATTGGCGTGCAGATCCAACCCGTGACCTCCGACATCGCCGACAGCCTCGGCATGAAGAAGGCCGAAGGCGCCCTGGTGGCGGAGCCGCAGGCCAATGGCCCGGCGGCGAAGGCCGGCATCGAGTCCGGCGACGTCATCACCTCGGTCAACGGCGAGTCCGTCAAGGACGCCCGTGAGCTCGCCCGCACCATCGGCGGCATGGCGCCCGGTGCGACTGTGAAGCTCAACGTGCTGCACAAGGGCCAGGACAAGGTCCTGAACCTCACGCTCGGCCAGTTGCCGAACACGGTCGAGGCCAAGGCCGACACCGACAACGACAACAGCAAGGCGCCGACCCGCGGCACCGACGTGCCGAAGCTCGGCATGACGGTTGCCCCCGCCAACAGCGTGGCCGGCGGCGGCAAGGACGGCGTCGTGGTCACCGAGGTCGATCCGAAGAGCGCCGCGGCCGAGCGCGGCTTCAAGGAAGGCGACGTGATTCTCGAGGTCGCCGGCAAGAGCGTGAGCACCGCCGGCGACGTGCGCGAAGCGATCAACGCGGCGCGCACCGACAACAAGAACAGCGTCCTGATGCGCGTGAAGAGCGGCGGCCAGTCGCGCTTCGTCGCAGTCCCCCTTGCCAAGGGCTGAGGGTCGGGAGGCCTCAAGAGATGAAGGGAGCCGTCGGCATTAGTCGCCCCCGCCGCGGGCTTCCTTCCGGGGAGCGGAGCAACTCCGCTTCCCCATCCTACCTTCCGGTGGAATACGCCCCCCTCCGTCGGAAGGGCCTAAGGGCGGTGAGGTCCCCCAGCTTCACCGCCCGCTCTTTTCCCGGTTCGAGAATCTTCCGCTCCGCTTGCATGCGATTGCCGACCGCGCCATGTTGACAGAAGGGCTGACCTCCTTGACCGCTGCCGACCGCACGATGCGCCTCCTCATCATCGAAGACGACCGCGAATCCGCCGATTATCTCGTCAAGGCGTTTCGCGAAGTCGGTCACATCGCCGACCACGCCTCTGACGGCGAGGAAGGCCTCGCCATGGCCGAGAGCGGCGATTACGACGTGCTGGTGGTCGACCGCATGCTGCCCAAGCGCGACGGCCTGTCGCTAATCGGCGCCCTGCGCGACAAGGGCGATTCATCGCCGGTGCTGATTCTCTCCGCGCTCGGGCAGGTCGACGACCGCATCAAGGGCCTGCGTGCCGGCGGCGACGACTATCTGCCGAAGCCGTACTCGTTCGCCGAGCTGCTCGCGCGGGTCGAGGTGCTGTCGCGCCGCCGCGGCGGTCCAGCCGAGGACACGGTCTATCGCGTCGGCGATCTCGAGCTCGACCGGCTCTCCCACCGCGTCGCCCGCGGCAAGGACGAGCTGACGCTCCAGCCGCGCGAGTTCCGGCTGCTCGAATATCTCATGAAGCATGCAGGGCAGGTGGTGACGCGCACCATGCTGCTGGAGAACGTCTGGGACTATCATTTCGATCCGCAAACCAACGTGATCGACGTGCACATCTCGCGGCTGCGCTCCAAGATCGACAAGGGGTTCGATCGGCCGCTGCTGCACACGATCCGCGGCGCGGGGTACATGATTCGTGACGGCATTCGGTAAGCTGATACGAACGACCGCGTTCCGGCTGACGCTGGTCTACCTGTTTCTGTTTGCGGTGTTTGCCGCATCGCTGCTCGGCTATTTCGCCTGGAACACGCGGCGGCTGATCACCGAAGAGATCACGCAGACGGTGAATGCCGAGACCTCGGAGATCAACGCGATCTACGGCCGCCGCGGAATGTTCGGCCTCGTGCGCACGATCGAGTATCGGGCGCTGCGTCCGGGCGCCAACCTCTATCTCGTGACCACGCCGACTGGGCAGGCGATTGCCGGCAATGTCGGCTCGCTGGCACCGGGCGTGATGGCGACGCGCGGCTGGTCGGAGACCGCCTACCGGCGCATTGAGGATGCTGATGACCGCGACCATCGCGCACTCGTGCGCGTCACTGAACTGGAAAACGGCTTCCGCCTTCTGATCGGCCGCGACCTCGCCGAGCGGCGGCGCCTGTTCGGCATCGTCGCCAAGGCCGCGCAATGGTCGATCCTGATCGTCGTGGTGCTCGGCCTCGGCGGCGGCATCTTCGTCGCACGCCGCGTGCTCACGCGTATCGACGCGATGAGCGGCACGGCGCATCGCATCATGACCGGCGATCTCAGCGAGCGCCTGCCGGTGGGGCGCAGTGGCGACGAGCTCGACCGGCTCGCGGAAAATCTCAACGCCATGCTGGAGCGCATCGAGGCGCTGATGGTGGGCTTGAAGGAGGTCTCCGACAATATCGCCCATGATCTCAAGACGCCGCTGACGCGCCTGCGCAACCGCGCCGAGGAGGCGCTGGCCAAGTCCGGCTGCGAGGCCGACTATCGTGCGGCGTTGGAGCGGACCATCGAGGAATCCGACGGGCTGATCCGCACCTTCAACGCGCTGTTGATGATCGCCCGCGCCGAGTCCGGCCAGGCCCGCGGCAACATGGACGATTTCGACGCCTCCGACGTCGCCAGCGGCATCCATGAGCTCTACGAGCCGCTCGCCGAGGACGACGGCATGACGTTGAAGGTGAAGGCCGAGCCGACGCCGGTTCATGGCAACCGCGAGCTGATCAGCCAGGCGCTCGCCAATCTCGTCGAGAACGCGATCAAGTATGGCAAGCCGGCCGCGCAGTCCGCGGGAACCGTGGTCAGCATGGATAGTCGCCAGATCCTCATCGAGGCCAGGCGCGAAGGCGATCACGTGCTGCTCAGCGTCACCGATCGCGGCCCTGGTATCCCGGAAGGTGATCGCAAGCATGCCGTGGAACGTTTCGTGCGGCTCGAGGCGAGCCGGACGCTGCCGGGCTCGGGCCTGGGTCTCAGCCTTGCCGCCGCGGTTGCAACACTGCATGGCGGTGAGTTGAAGTTGGGCGATGCCCATCCGGGCCTCGTCGCCACGCTGGTCCTGCCCGCCCGCGCCGGGGCCGGCGACAGGGTTGCTCCTGCAATACCGGATGTGCCACAGAAGGTGGCATGAATCTCTCCGCGCCGGGAAACGCGGACAAGCATGGTGGAAGTCTGGCCGCACGCTTCGCGGAAGGCCCCCATGTTGCCGCTTCCAATACCGCCGAACAACGCCTTCGTGACTGGCTCGCCGAACTCGAGCCGCAGCATGCGGCTGCGATCGCGGCGCTGCTTGATCGTCCCTTCGTTCGTCCAATCCTGGCCGGCATCGCAGAATTCTCGCCCTATCTGTTCGACCTGATCCGCAGCGATCCGGCGCGACTGATCCGGCTGCTTGCGTGCGATCCCGATGCGCATCTGGCGTCGCTGATCGACGACGCCAGGCGCGCCGTGCTCGCCGCCACCGAGGAAGCCGAGGTGACGCGGCTGCTCCGCCGCATGAAATCGGAGGCGGCGCTCTTGATCGCGCTCTGCGACATCGGCGGGGTCTGGCCGGTGATGCGGGTGACGGCGGCATTGACCGAGGTCGCTGTGTCGTCGGTCCAGATGGCGCTCCGGTTCCTGCTGCGGCAGGACGTCGCACGCGGCAAGCTGTTGCCGGCCAATCCGGAAGCTCCGGAAGAGGGCTGCGGCCTGATCGTGCTGGCGATGGGCAAGATGGGCGCGGGTGAGCTGAACTATTCCAGCGACATCGACCTGATCGTGTTCTTCGATCCCGACGCAACGACGCTTGCGCCCGACATCGAGCCGCAGCCTTTCTTCGTGCGGGTGACGCAGGGGCTCGCGCGCCTGCTGCAACAGCGCACCTATGACGGCTATGTGTTCCGCGTCGATCTGCGGCTGCGTCCCGATCCGTCCTCGACGCAAGTTGCGATCTCACGCGACGCCGCGCTGCACTACTACGAGCGGGAAGGGCGCACCTGGGAGCGCGCGGCCATGATCAAGGCCCGGCCCTGCGCCGGCGACCTGAAGGCCGGCGAGGCGCTGCTCGCCGACATCGCGCCGTTCGTCTGGCGCAAGCATCTCGACTTCGCCGCGCTCGCCGACGTTCACGACATGAAGCGGCAGATGCAGACCTATCGCGGCCAGAGTGAGGTCGCGGTCGAGGGCCACAACGTGAAGGTCGGGCGCGGCGGTATCCGCGAGATCGAATTCTTCGCCCAGACCCAGCAGTTGATCGCGGGTGGCCGTCATCCGAAATTGCGGGTGCGACCGACACTGACCGCCCTCGACGTGCTCGCCAGCAGCAACTGGATCACCTTTGAGGCGCGCGACGAGCTGACTGCCGCCTACCAGTTTCTGCGCCGGGTCGAGCATCGCCTTCAGATGATCGCCGATGAGCAGACCCACGCCTTGCCCGACGACAAGGAGGCCGTGGAGCGCCTGGCGTGGTTCTTCGGCTATGAAAGTCGCGAGGCCTTTGCGCGCGACCTCCTGCGCCAGCTCGAGATCGTCCAGGGGCACTACGAAAAACTGTTCGAGGGCGATCCGACCGGTACGGCCAAGCTGCCTGCGATCGACTATGGTGCAGGTCCCGACGATCCGCGCCTGTTGCAGCACCTGGCGACGCTCGGATTCAACAAGCCGGCCGCCGTCGGACAGACGGTACGCGGCTGGATCACCGGCGATTACCGTGTCTTCCGTAACGAAGCGACCCGCGGCGCCTTCGTCGAATTCGTGCCGGCCCTGATCGACGGCCTTGCCCATGCCGAGGACCCGGACCGCGCTGTCGCGGCGTTCGATCATTTCCTCCAGGCCCTACAGCGCGGCGGGCGGCTGATCACGCTGCTCAGCCAGAACCGCGATCTCGTTGCCCTCGTGGCGCTGGTTCTGGGCGCTGCTCCCCGGCTCGGCGAGATGCTGGCGCGGCAGCCGCAATTGATGGACGGCCTGATTGATCCGCGCTTCTTCGGCGCCATGCCGGACCAGCGGGAGTTATCGGCACGGCTTGCGGCCACAGTGCGCGATGCGGATTCCTACGAGGAGTTCCTCGACCGCCTGCGCCTGTTCGGCCAGGAGAGCCTGTTCCTGATCGGAACGCGCATTCTCTCGGGCACGGTCTCCGCCCAGCACGCGAGCACGGCATTCGCGGACGTTGCGGAGGGCATCGTGCACACCGTGCACGGACTCGTCGCCGATCGCTTCGCCGCCCAGCATGGTCGGATCAAGGGGCAGGAGACCGCGATCATCGCCATGGGCCGGCTCGGCAGTCGCGAGATGACGGCGGCGTCCGATCTCGACCTGATCCTGCTCTATGATTTCGACAGCGAAAATCCAGATTCAGACGGACCAAAGTCGCTCCAGGGGGCGCACTACTTCGCGCGCTTCACCCAGCGCCTGATCAGCGCCTTCACGACGCGGACCAACTACGGCGTGCTCTACGAGATCGACATGCGACTGCGACCGTCGGGCCGCGCAGGCCCGGTGGCCTCCAGCATCGCTTCCTTCGCCGACTATCAGGCCCACGAAGCCTGGACCTGGGAGCACATGGCGCTGACGCGCGCCCGCGTCGTGTCGGCTTCGCCGGCGTTCCGCGCGCGGATCGAGACCGTCATCCGCGAGGTGCTGACGCGGCGCCGTGATCCCGTCACTATCGCCAACGACGTCGCCGACATGCGCCGTGCGATCGCGCAGGAGAAGGGCGAGACCGACTATTGGGACCTCAAATATGCCGCCGGCGGCATGGTCGATATCGACTTCATCGCGCAATATCTCCAGCTCGTCCACGCGTATGACAAGCCGGGGATTCTCGATGTCTCGACCATGCAGGTGCTGGAGAACGCCGCAAGACTCGGCGTGCTGGCGCACTCGGAGACCGAGATCCTGCGCGCGGCAGCGCGACTTTACCACGATCTGACCCAGATCCTGCGCCTCTGCGTCAGCGACCGCTTCAAGCCGGAAACTGCCGGTGTCGATTTGCAGCGTGTGATGGCACGTGCCGGTGATACGCCGGACTTCTCATCGCTGGAAGCTCGCGTGAAGGAGACGCAGAGCGAGGTGCGACGCGTATTCAAGGCGCTGTTGGAAGGGCAGTAGCCTCTTTCAGCGATACGATGGCCTCGCGGACGTGAGGCTCCAGCCCGGCGCCGCCACCGTCGAGATGCGCGAAGATCGCGCGCTTCATCCGGGGGTCCCAGAACTTCTTGATGTGCTCGGCGATCCCCGGCACGGCCTTGTCATGGCCCTGGCTTTGGAAAAATTTGCCGATCTGGTTGGCCATGTAGATCAGGCGGTCAGGCGACATCGGCAACCTCCGTGGCACGGCAGGCCACGCGGCCCCCATGCGTGAACACTTCAAATCCGTCCTGCCGGGCTATGGCAATCAGCGTGATGCCGGCGGCCTCCGCGGTGCGCACGGCAAGCGCAGTGGGCGCCGAGACTGCGACCATCACCGGCGCGCCGATCGCCGCCGTCTTTTGCACCATCTCCACCGAGACACGGCTCGTCAGCAGCACCATGCCGCCGCTTGCATCCGTGCGGCTGCGCGCCAGCGCGCCGGCAAGCTTGTCGAGCGCGTTGTGGCGGCCGACATCCTCGCGCAGCGCGACGATGCCGCGGGCAGGGGACCAGAACGCAGCGGCATGCACGGCGCGGGTCTGCATGTTGATCGCTTGTAGGGAAGCAATGCCCTGCATCGCCGTCATGATCTGCTCCGGCGTGAAGGTTTGCCCCTGCGGCACGACCGCGGCGGGCCGCACGGCCTCCGCAATCGACTCGATGCCGCAGATGCCGCAGCCGGTCGGCCCAGCGATGTGGCGCCGCCGTTCGCTCATGCGTCCGGCATCTTCCGAGGCCAGCCACATCCGGAGCTCGATGCCGTCATCGAGGCGAACCACCTCGAGCGTCTGGATGTCGTCGGCGGATTTCACGATGCCTTCGCTCACGCTGAAGCCGACGGCGAAGTCTTCGAGATTCTGCGGCGTTCCCATCATGACGGCATAGGTGCCGCCATTATAGGTCAGCGCGAGCGGTGTCTCCTCCGGGATCAGCCGCGTCCCGCCTGAGGTCGCACCGTCGCGCCAGATATCCCGATCGATGGCCTGGACCGCCACATGCATGCGCTTACTCCGCGGCTTCAGCGGGCGTTATGCGGCGCGAGTGCCGCGCCTGCGCGTCATAGGCCTTCTGCCAGTCGGACGGTCCGTTGGACGGCGACACCTGCACGGCGGTGACCTTGTACTCCGGACAGTTGGTCGCCCAGTCCGAATAGTCCGTTGTGATGACGTTGGCCTGCGTGTCCGGGTGGTGGAAGGTGGTGTAGACTACGCCCGGTGCGACGCGGTCGGTGATCTCCGCGCGCAGCGTGGTCTCGCCGGCGCGGCTCATCAGCCGCACCCAGTCGCCGTCGCGCACCCCGCGCTGCTCGGCGTCGTGCGGATGGATTTCGAGCCGGTCTTCTGCGTGCCAGACCACGTTGTCGGTTCGGCGGGTCTGCGCGCCGACATTGTACTGGCTGAGGATGCGTCCGGTGGTCAGCAGCAGCGGATAGCGCGGTCCGGTACGCTCGTCGGTCGCCACATATTCGGTGACGACGAACTTGCCCTTGCCGCGGACGAAGCCGTCGATATGCATCACCGGAGTGCCCTCGGGCGCCTTCGCGTTGCAGGGCCACTGCACCGAGCCAAGCTCGTCGAGCTTGGCGTAGGAGACACCGGCAAAGGTCGGCGTCAGCGCCGCGATCTCGTCCATGATCTCGGATGGATGGCTATAGTTCATCTCGAAGCCCATCGCCTTCGCAAGCCCGATGGTGACCTCCCAATCAGCCAGACCGTTCTTCGGCGTCATCACCTTGCGGACGCGCTGGATGCGGCGCTCGGCGTTGGTGAAGGTGCCGTCCTTCTCGAGGAAGCTCGATCCGGGCAGGAAGACATGGGCATAGTTGGCGGTCTCGTTGAGGAAGAGGTCGTGGACGATGACGCATTCCATCGCCGAGAGCGCCGCCACAACGTGCGAGGTGTTGGGATCGGACTGCAGGATGTCCTCGCCCTGCACGTAGATCCCCATGAACGTGCCTTCGACCGCAGCATCGAACATGTTGGGAATGCGCAGGCCCGGCTCGGGATTGAGCTTGACGTTCCACATCGCCTCGAACTGGTCGCGCACGGCATCGCCGGAGATGTGGCGATAGCCGGGCAGCTCATGCGGGAACGAGCCCATGTCGCAGGAGCCCTGCACGTTGTTCTGGCCGCGCAGCGGGTTCACGCCGACGCCGGGGCGGCCGATATTGCCGGTCGCCATCGCGAGGTTGGCGATCGCGATCACCGTGGTCGAGCCCTGGCTGTGCTCGGTGACGCCGAGCCCGTAGTAGATCGCGCCATTGCCGCCGGTGGCGTAGGTGCGCGCCGCTTCGCGCAGCACCTTGGGATCGACGCCGGTGAGGATGGCGGTCGCCTCCGGGCTGTTCTTCGGCTGTGCGACGAACGCCGCCCATTCCTCGAACTCGCTCCAGTCGCAGCGCTCTCGCACGAAGTCTTCGTTGACGAGGCCATCGGTGACGATGACATGCGCCAGCGCCGTCATGACAGCGACGTTGGTGCCGGGCATCAGCGGTAGGTGCAGCGCCTTCACGTGAGGCGATTCCACCATCTCGGTGCGGCGCGGATCGATCACGATCAGTTTTGCGCCCTGCCGGAGCCGCTTCTTCAGGCGTGAGGCGAACACGGGGTGGGCGGAGGCCGGGTTGGCGCCGATGACGACGACGACGTCGGTGTCCTCGACCGAGTCGAAATCCTGCGTGCCGGCGGAGGTGCCGAAGGTGGTGGCGAGGCCGTAGCCGGTTGGCGAGTGGCAGACGCGGGCGCAGGTGTCGACATTGTTGTTGCCGAAGCCGGCGCGAATCAGCTTCTGCACCAGATAGGTCTCTTCATTGGTGCAGCGGGACGAGGTGATGCCGCCGATCGCGTCGCGGCCGTATTTCTTCTGGATGCCGCGCATCCTGGCGGCGGCGAAGGAAAACGCTTCATCCCAGGACACTTCGCGCCAGGGATCCTCGATCCGCTCGCGGATCATCGGCTTGAGAATGCGTTCCTTGTGGTTGGTATAACCCCAGGCGAAGCGGCCCTTGACGCAGGAATGGCCGCGATTGGCCTTGCCGTCCTTGTAGGGCACCATGCGCACGACTTCCTCGCCGCGCATCTCGGCCTTGAAGGCGCAGCCGACGCCGCAATAGGCGCAGGTGGTGACGACGGAATGCTCGGGCTGGCCGATCTCGATCACCGACTTTTCCGTCAGGGTCGCGGTCGGGCAGGCCTGCACGCAGGCGCCGCAGGAGACGCATTCGGAGCCGAGGAAGCTTTCGCTCATGCCGGGCGAGACGCGGCTGTCGAAGCCACGGCCCGAGATCGTCAGCGCGAAGGTGCCTTGCACTTCCTCGCAGGCGCGGACGCAGCGCGAGCAGACGATGCACTTGGAGGGATCATAGGTGAAGTAGGGGTTGGACTCGTCCTTCGGCATCCAGGCGGGGTTCACATCGCCATTGGACTTGGCGAAGACGTGGTTCTCGCCCTCGTAGCCGTAGCGCACGTCGCGCAGGCCGACGGCGCCGGCCATGTCCTGCAACTCGCAATCGCCATTCGCGCCGCAGGTGAGGCAGTCGAGCGGATGGTCGGAGATATAGAGCTCCATCACGCCCTTGCGCAGCTTCTTCAGCCGCTCGGTCTGGGTGTGCACGACGAGGCCGTTCATCGCGGGCGTGGTGCAGGAGGCCGGCGTGCCCGCACGGCCTTCGATCTCGACCAGGCAGAGGCGGCAGGAGCCGAATGCATCCACCATGTCGGTCGCGCACAGCTTCGGGATCTGGTGGCCCGCTTCCATCGCCGCGCGCATGATCGAGGTGCCCTCGGGCACCGAGATTTGCTTGCCGTCGATGGTCAGCGTGACCATCGTTTCCGATTTCGAGCGCGGCGTGCCGAAGTCGATTTCCTCGATCAGAGACATCGTTGTTCTCCTATTCCGCGGCCTGAAGCGTGGCCGGTGCCGGGCCAAAATCTTCCCGGAAATGTTTCAGGGCACTCAGCACGGGGTAGGGCGTGAAGCCGCCGAGCGCGCAGAGCGAGCCGAATTTCATGGTGTTGCAGAGGTCCTCGACGAGGGCGAGGTTTTCGCTCACGCGCTCGCCGCGCATGATTTTCTCGATGGTCTCGACGCCGCGGGTCGAGCCGATCCGGCACGGCGTGCACTTGCCGCAGGATTCGATGGCGCAGAACTCCATCGCGAAGCGCGCCTGTTTGCGCATGTCGACGCTGTCGTCGAACACGACGATGCCGCCATGGCCTATCAGGCCGTCGCGGGCGGCGAAGGCTTCATAGTCGAACGGCGTGTCGAACAGCGCACGGGGGAAGTAGGCTCCGAGCGGCCCTCCGACCTGCACCGCGCGGACCGGTCGGCCCGTAAACGTGCCACCGCCGATGTCATCGACGAGCTCGCCGAGCGTCACGCCGAACGCGGTTTCGAACAGTCCGCCATGGCGGATGTTGCCGGCGAGCTGGATCGGCATCGTGCCGCGCGAACGGCCCATGCCGAAATCGGCATAGGCCTTGGCCCCCTCGGCGAGGATGAAGGGGATGGCGGCGAACGACAGCACGTTGTTGATGACGGTCGGCTTGCCAAACAAACCATGATGCGCCGGCAACGGCGGCTTTGCGCGCACGATGCCGCGGCGACCTTCGAGGCTCTCCAGCAGCGAGGTCTCCTCGCCGCAGACATAGGCGCCGGCGCCGACGCGCACTTCGAGATCGAAGCTGTGCCTGGACCCACCGATATTCGTGCCGAGATAGCCGCCGCGCTGTGCCGCCGTAATCGCCGCGTTCATCGCCTCGACGGCGTGCGGATATTCGCTGCGGATGTAGATGTAGCCTTTGGTGGCGCCGACCGTGATCGCCGCGATGGTCATGCCCTCGATGACCAGGAAGGGATCGCCCTCCATGATCATGCGGTCGGCGAACGTGCCGCTGTCGCCTTCGTCGGCATTGCAGACGATGAATTTGCGATCGGCTTTCGCCTGGGCGACTGTTTTCCACTTGATGCCGGTCGGAAAGCCTGCACCGCCGCGGCCGCGCAGGCCGGACGCGGTGACCTCAGCGAGGATCGAATCCGGGCCGAGCGACAGCGCGCGCTCGAGGCCCTTGTAGCCGTCATGGGCGCGATAGTCCTCGAGCGAGCGCGGATCGATCACGCCGCAGCGCGCGAAGGTGAGGCGGGTCTGGCGCTTCAGCCAGGGAAGCTCGTCGGCGACGCAGAGCCGCAGGGGATGCTGTCCGTTGTTCGCCATGGCGTCGAGCACGGAGGAGACATCTTCCGGGCTGACAGGGCCGTACGCGACACGACCCTGCGGGGTCGCCACCTCGACCATCGGCTCCAGCCAGCACAGTCCGCGTGAGCCGGTCCTGACGATCTCAACTGGAAGGCCGCGCTTCTCCGCAGCCTGCTCGAGCGCTGCGGCCACATCGTCGGCGCCGACAGCGACGGCAGCCGCATCGCGGGGAACGAATATGCGCATTTTCATCGTTGCGCCTCCGCAACCAGCGCATCGAGGCGCTTCTCGTCGAGGCGGCCAACGAGGCGGCCATCGAGCATCGCCGAAGGCGCGGTGGCACACAGGCCGAGGCAGTAGATCGGCTCCAGCGTCACCCGGTCATCGGCAGTGGTGTTGGCCAGGGAGACGCCAAGCTTCGCTTCGGCGCGCGCGGCCAGCGCATCGCCGCCGGCAGCCTGGCAGGCTTCCGCGCGACAGAGTTTGAGGACGTGGTGGCCGGCAGGCTTGTGGCGAAAATCGTGGTAGAAGGTAAACACACCATGAACCTCGGCGCGCGACAGGTTGAGCGCCTGCGCGACCATCGGGATGGCGGCTTCCGGGACATAGCCGAAGGCCTCTTGCAGGGCATGGAGGATGACCAGCGTCGCGCCCTCCTGTCCGGCATGTTCGGCGATGATCTCAGCGCCGCGCGTTTCGTCCCAAGGCTCGTGAATCCCCGTCATTCTTCATTCTCAATCAGAGGGTGACCGACCCCTCCATGAGTATTTGGAATCGTTCGAGAATCAATAAAGCTGTCTCATGCTGCGATCGGGAATTCGCATCGATCGGTCGTTGCAATTGGCTGATATGAAAATCGAATGATTGTTCCTGCCGCGGCCCGTTTTCGCGTGTTGGAGGGAGCCGGCCGTGATAGCTTGCATGCCACGACAGAATTCCAGGGGAATAGCGGTTGCTCGACAAGCTTGAACTTCTGCTGGCGCTCGCCAAGGAGCGGCATTTCGGACGCGCGGCAGAGGCCTGCGGCGTCACCCAGCCGACCATGTCGACCGGGCTCAAGCAGCTCGAGGAGATCCTCGGCGTCATGCTGGTCCAGCGCGGCTCGCGCTTCCAGGGCTTTACGCCGGAAGGCGAGCGGGCGCTCGACTGGGCGCGGCGCATCGTCGGCGACGCCCGCGCCATGCGCGACGAGATCAACGGCCTGAAGCACAAGCTCTCCGGCGAGATCCGCATCGCGGCGATCCCGACCGCGCTCGGCATGGTGGCCTCGCTGACGACGCCGTTCCGCGCCAAACATCCGGAGGTGCGTTTCCGCATCCAGTCGACTACCTCGTCCGAGGTGCTGGGACTTCTCGAAAATCTCGAGGTCGATGCGGGGCTGACCTATATCGAGAACGAGCCGATCGGCAAGGTGCGCACCATCCCGCTCTACAACGAGAGCTATCGCCTCCTGACCGCGCCGGATGCGATGTTCGGCGACCGCGAGACGGTGACCTGGGCCGAGGTCGGCAAGGTGCCGCTGTGCCTTCTGACGCCGGACATGCAGAACCGCCGCATCATCGACCGCGCGCTGCGCTCGGTGAACGCCGAGGCGACGCCGACGCTGACGTCGAACTCGCTGCTGGTGCTGTTCACCCATGTGAAGACGGGGCGCTGGGCGAGCGTGATGCCGGCGAAGCTTGCCGAGACGCTCGGTCTTGCGGACACCGTCCGCTCGATTCCGATCATCGATCCCGAGGTCAACTACAGCATTGGCCTCGTGATCCCGCAGCGCGACCCGATGACGCCGCTGATCGCCGCGCTCGTCAACGTCGCACGCGAGGTGGCGCCGACCCTGCAATCCTGATCGGGGTCAGGCGGCCGCGGAGATCCCGGCTGAGACCTTGTTGGCATCGCGCGGCAGCGTGACGCGCACGACGGTGCCGACGTCGATTTTCGAGCGCAGCCGCATCGTGCCGCCATGCAGTTGCGCGAGCGAGCGGGCGATCGCAAGCCCCAGGCCCGAGCCATGATAGGTCTTGGTGAGCTGGCTCTCGACCTGCTCGAAGGGCCGGCCGAGCCGCGTCAGCGAATGCGGGGCGATGCCGATGCCGGTGTCGGCGATCATCAGCACGACCTTGTCCTCGAGCTGCCGGCTGCGCACCACGATGCGGCCGCCGTCGGGCGTGAACTTCACGGCGTTGGACAGGAGGTTGACGATGATCTGCTTGGTGGCGCGGCGGTCGGCGACGACAGAGATGATGTTTTCGATGTCGGCATCGAGCGTCAGGTTCTTGTCCTCGGCACGGCCTGAGACCACCCGCAGCGATTCGGCGAGCGTGCGCGACAGGTCCAGCTCCTCCATGTCGAGCTTCATGCGGCCGGCCTCGATCTTGGACATGTCGAGGATGTCGTTGATGACCTCCAGCAGATAGTGGCCGCTGGTGAGGATGTCCTGGCAGTATTCCTGGTACTTCTCGTTTCCGAGCTCGCCGAACATGCCGCTTCCCATGACCTCCGAGAAGCCGATGATCGCGTTCAAGGGCGTGCGCAGCTCGTGGCTCATATTGGCGAGGAATTTCGACTTGGTCTGGTTGGCTTCCTCGGCGCGGGTCTTTTCACGCTGGTATTTTTCGGCGAGATCGGCGAGCTCGTTGGTCTGGCGCTCCAGCGCCGCCTGCGAGCGCTTCAGGTCGATGACGGTGGCGCGCAGGCGCAGATCGTTGTCGACCAGCTTCTGCTCGTGCTCCTTGATGCGCGTGATGTCGGTGCCGACCGAGACGTAGCCGCCGTCCTTGGTGCGGCGCTCGCTGATGTGCAGCCAGCTGCCGTCGTCGAGCTGCGCCTCGAAGGTGCGGGCGCCCGGTCCCTGGTTGGCGGTCTCGTTGTGGCGGGTGCGCACCTCCGGCATGCGGCCGACCTCGAGCACGGTTTCGTAGGAGGTCCCGGGGATGACGGCCGAGTCTGGCAGTCTGTGCAGGCGCTGGAAGTGCGAGTTGCAGAGCACCAGACGGTCGCTGTTGTCCCACAGCACGAAGGCTTCCGGGATCGTCTCGATGGCGTCACGCAGCCGCAGGTCGGCTTCCACCGTCTTTTCGGCAAGGCTCTTCTGCTCGGTGATGTCGACAGCGATGCCAATCAGGTGCATGGCGGAATCGCCCGTGGCGCGGGTGCGCTCGCAGCGCACCCGGAGCCAGATCCAGTGGCCGTCGACATGCTGCATGCGGAAACTCTGGTCGATGTGGTCGATCTGGCCCGAGATCAGCTGGTCGGCGATCGCGAACAGGTCGATGTCGTCCGACTTCACCAGCGCGTTGACCTCACCGAAGGTGAGGAGCTCGTTGCGGCCGTCGAGGCCCAGCATCGAAAACATCGACTGCGACCAGAAGATCTTGCCGCGCGAAAGATCCCAGTCCCAAAGGCCGCAGCGCCCGCGGTTGAGCGCGGTGTCGATTCGGCCGCGCACGGCGTCGTTGATCAGGTCGCCCTCGCGGGCGCGGGTCGACTGCCAGTGGAAGGCGAATCCGAGAATCAGGACGACGAAGCCGGTGGTCGCCGACAGCGTCACCGAGAGCGCCGCATCCGAGCCCCAGATCGGCTCGTTGCGCTCCTGGATCACGGTGACCTGACCGGGCAGTGACTTGATCGGACGCGAGATTGCCATCGCGCTGTTGCCGCTCGGTAGTGTGAGATCGGAGACGTCGTTCTGTTGCGGCGGCGTCGCAACCAGCTGCGCGGTGGTGATCGCATCGAGCAGGCGGTCGTTGCCGGCCGGATCGGTGTCCACGGGAATGCGTGCGAGGATGCGGCGGTCGGTGCCAACGGAGGTGACGATGACGTGGCGGCCCGTAGCCGTGCCCCAGGAGGGAATGAGCTCGGGCAACAGCGTCGGCAGACGCTCGATGTTCTTCTGCCGATCCACGCGCACCGCAGCGACGCGGTCGATGCGCTCGGCGAGGAGGTCGGCGAGCGCCTGAATGTCGTGCTTGATCACCAGACGCTTCTGCCGGGTCTGGTCAACGACCTGGACGAAGGCGCCGAGACAGATGGTGATGAGGAAGGCGATGATGAGGGTAGGCACAGCGCGCCGGAGCGCCGGCTCGGCGATCAGGAGCCGGTGGTAGGCCGGTTTCGCGATCGATTGCGCCAATCCCTTGATCGAATCGGATTGGACGCACGCGCTCGCGGCGTCTGCGCGCGGCATGCCTTCGGCCCCCAGAGATATTGCTGCACCACAATTCGGAATGAAGCCCCCGCTCGCTTCCGAATCACAGCGATTTGAATCCAGTTTTCGCGGGCTGTCGAGAGTCAACGAATCGTTAACGCGAAATAATTCTTATCCAATGGAGAGTGTGCACCGCGAGCGTCCTCAATATGACGTGCGCGGTGAGTCCGAAACGGGAACGTGTGACTCTTCGCGTGATCGGTCAGGCGCGCGGCGGCTCGGCGTGACTGATCACGCGCTTCACGCTCGGGAAGGCGCGCCGCAGTGCGCGCTCGATCTCGTCGACCTGCTCGTGCACCTTGATCACGCTCATCGACGGCGTGGCGCGACAGTGAAAGTTGACGATCTCGCCGGCATCGGTGTTGCGCACGCGCACATTATGGATGTCGTGGATCTCGCTATCAGCGGCGAAGCCGGTGAGCGCGGCTGCAATGGCCTGCACCCGTTCCGCCGGCGCGTCGACGCCGAACGGCAGCTCCGGCTGGAGCGGCTCGATATGGACGTCGACCTCCACATCCTCGCCGAACTCCTCCTGGATGTTGCGCTCCAGCGTGTTGGCGACGTCGTGGGCCGCGACCAGCGGCATCTCGGCGTCGACCTCGAGATCGATACCGACGATCAGCTTGGCGCCGAGGTCGTGCACGGTGACGTGATGGATGGCAAGGCCCGAATTGCGTGCGATCACCATGATGCGGTCGCGCACGGTCTCGTTGTCGCGCGCCACGGGGACCGCGGTGAAGGTGAGGTCGGCATCGCCGAACGCCTTGCCGACGGCGGCTTGCGCGTTGCGCTTGATGTCCTCGACGCGGTCGATCGGATAGGTCCGCGGCACCTTTGCGATGGTGTCGATGAAATAGGTCGCGCCGACCATGCGCACGCGCAGGCGCTCGACGTCGAGCACGCCGGGCACGCTCTTGATCACGGCCGTGGCTTGCTCCAACGCGCCCTCCGGCGCGCGGTCGACCAGCGTCTGCACCGTGGAGCCGGCCATGCGCAGGCCAAGAGCCGCGATCATCACGGCGACGGCGACGGCCGCCGCGGCGTCGCCCCACCAGAAGCCGAAGGCGGCGAGGATGAGGCCGGCGATGACGGCAAATGAGCCCATCACGTCGGAGGCGAAATGCAGCGCGTCGGCGGCGAGTGCCTGGCTCCGCGTCTCCCGCGCGGCGCGATGCAGCGCTCGCGCCCGCCAGAGATTGACGAGGATGTCGATCACCAGCACGACGAAGGGCACGGCCGAGATGGTCGGCGGCGGCGAGCCCTCGCGGATGCGGCTATAGGCCTCGACCAGGATGCCGCCGGCCAGCACGTAGAGCAGGGCGGTGACGCCGAGCGCGGAGATGCTCTCGAGCTTGCCGTGGCCGTAATGATGCTCGTCGTCGGCCGGCTTGTCGGACACCCGCACCACCGCCCAGGTGATGATGGTCGCGACCAGGTCGATCGAGGAATGCAGGGCTTCCGAGATCAGCGCTAGCGAGCCGATCGTGATTCCGACCACGAACTTGGCGGCGGCCATGCCGCCGCTGGCGAAGATCGAGATCGCGGCGACCGAGGTTTTGCTGTGCTGTGCTGTCATGGCCGGGGATTTAGCAGCCCATCGCCCAACATCAAGCGATGATCCACAGGCGTAGTCGCAAGTGAGTTGCAAGAGCGATCTACATCTTGCTTGATCTCGTAGGGTGGGCAAAGGCGCGGTAGCGCCGTGCCCACCATCAATTCCGCGCCCGCTGATGCATGGTGGGCACGCTTCGCTTTGCCCACGAGAGACCGAGACTGGAGCGGCTCCTACGGTAGCGTCACGACGATCTTGCCGAGATGCCTGTTGGCCTCCATGTGCGCGAAGGCCTCGTCGATGTCGCCGAAGGCAAATACCTTGTCGATCGGCAGTCGCAGCTTCCGCGCCTCCACCGCACTCCAGATGTCCTTGCGAACCTCCTCGAAAATCTCGCGGATCTCCTCGATGGTACGGGTGCGGAAGGTGACGCCGACATAGTCGATGCGGCGCGCCGCGTGCAGGTCGAAATTGAAGTCGGCATGCGTGCCGCCGAGACGGCCGACATTGACGATGCGCCCCTTCACCTTGGTGGCGGCAAGGTTCTGGTTCGCGACCTTGCCCGAGACCTGGTCGACGATGAGGTCGACACCATCGCCGCCGGTGGCCGTCACCACCTGATCGACCCAGCCGGGATCGGAGGAGTCGATCGCGAGATCGGCGCCGTAGTCGGTGAGCCGGCTGCGGCGATGGGCATCCGTCGACGAACCGATCACGAGCTTTGCACCCTTGAGCTTGGCGATCTGCATCGCCATCAGGCCGACGCCGGAGCTTGCGCCCTGGATCAGGACTGATTGGCCCGGCTGAATCCCGCCGACGGTGACGACGGCGTTGTGCATGGTCGCGAGCGCGACTGGCAGGGTCGCAGCTTCTTCGAAGTTCATGTTCGAGGGCGCATGGAACAGACGGCCGTGATCGGCGAGTGTGTACTCCGCAAATGCCGCGGCGCCCGAGCCCATGATGCGGTCGCCGACTTTCACGCCCTTGGCGTCGGGCCCGAGGGCTGCGACTTCGCCGGCCCATTCCATGCCGAGCACGGTGCCGACCCCGCCGGCCGCGCCATGGGCGTGTCCCTTGCGCATGCCGATGTCGGCGCGGTTGAGTGCGCAGGCGCGGACGCGGACCAGCACCTGCGTGCCCTTGGGTGATGGTTGAGCGAAGTCGGAAATCGCAGCCCCGTTAGGGCCATAGACGTAGGCCTTCATGCGTCACCTCTGGTTCATCCTAAACCTGAATCGCAACGCGAAGGGGTGCACAGGTGATCATTCCGCAGCCTCCGCTTTCGGGTGAACGATCATTCCTTCGAGCCGGTTCCTGATGATGGTTTCGGCCTCACGCACAATGCGGGAGATGAGCTCGGCGCAACTCGGGATGTCGTGGATCAGGCCCTGCACCTGGCCGGCCGACCAGATGCCCTCGTCCGAATTGCCTGACGCATAGACCATCTTGCCGCGGGCGCCGGCGACGAGCTCGCGGATGTCCTCGAACCTGGCGCCTTCCTTCTCCATGGCGACGACCTTGGTCGAGATCGCGTTCCTGGCAACGCGCGAGGTGTTGCGCATGGTGCGGAAGATCAGCTCGGTCTCGCGCTCGTCATTGGCGACGATCTTCTCCTTGATGAGCTGGTGGATCGGGCTCTCCCTGGTTGCCATGAAGCGCGTGCCCATGTTGATGCCGTCGGCCCCGAGCGCCAGCGCGGCCACGAGGCCCCGCGCGTCGGCAAAGCCGCCCGAGGCGATTATCGGGATCTTGACCTTGTTGGCGGCGGCCGGGATCAGGATCAGGCCGGGCGTGTCGTCCTCGCCGGGGTGGCCGGCGCACTCAAAACCGTCGATCGAGATGGCGTCGACGCCCATCCGCTCGGCCGAGAGGGCATGGCGGACACTGGTGCATTTGTGCACGACCTTGACGCCGTGCTTCCTGAACTCGTCGACATGATCCTGCGGCTTGTTGCCGGCGGTCTCGACCACCTTGATGCCCGCCTCGATGATCGCGGCGCGGTATTCGGCATAGGGCGGCGGCTTGATCGCGGGCAAAATGGTGAGGTTGACGCCGAACGGCTTGTCGGTGAGTTCGCGGCAGCGCGCGATCTCCTTGGTGAGGTCCTCGGGCGTCGGCTGGGTCAGTGCCGTGATGAAGCCGAGCGCGCCGGCGTTCGCCACCGCCGCCACGAGCTCGGCGCGCCCGACCCACTGCATGCCGCCCTGGACGATCGGGTGCTCGACGCCGACCAGCTCGGTGAAACGTGTCTTCAGCATGGGCGCCCTCTGTTTGCTCGGGCGCGTGACGGCCCTGTTATCGATTGATTTCGCCGGCAGGATGCCGCCCGGTCCGGCGAAAGTCCATTCGCAGGAAGTGCGCCCAGGACAGGGCGATCATGCGAGGGCCGGGGATGATTCCGCGCGGCGGATAATCCTATGCGGGCAGGCCTTCGCAGTCCGATCCGCCGGTGCGCGCTCGCAATCGATTGACCTAAATCAAGGCTGCGCGCAGCTCCACGACTGAACTGCCTCCACACAACTGAGACGTTTGGCAGTCGAGTGAGATGACGCTAACCTGGTACGTCACCTTTGAAACCCGCAAACAGGGGCTTCTTCTCTCCAAAAGACGAAGCCCGCGCGAAACCAGGACATTTGCGACCGAAGCCGAGGCCAAAGTTTTCGCGCGCGCAAAGCTGGACGAAGGGCTGGTCGTTTTCGCGGGTACAATAAATCCATATCTGCCGAGGCGGCATGTCCCGTCCGCCGACGTGCACATGTGGCTTGCAGAAGAACCCGACGGTACGGCTGAACCTTCGCGACGTCTCGACTTCGATTGAGCGTTGTACCCGACGTTCAGCACTGCGCTTTCGATTGCTCTTGAGTGTTGCCATTCTGTTACGGGGCCTTGAGACGCTCATCATTAAACTTCAGGCTGGAATCGAAACAGATATGCACGTGAACGTGCATAACGGTCGACGCCGTTGGCATTCGGGGACAAGGAGATAATCACATGAAGAAACTGTTGTTGGCGGCTGTCGGCTTCGCCGGCTTGGGCTTGGTTGCTCCCGCATCGGCGGCCGACATGGCCGTCAAGGCACCGCCACCTGCGCCGGTGGTGGCGATCTACAGTTGGAGCGGCTTCTACATCGGTGCCAATGGTGGATGGGGTCAAAGCCGCGGTTGCGTGGACTTCGTGACGCTCGCAGGAACGGTCGCAGGCGGTTGCGCTTCTCGCTCCGGTGGCCTTGTCGGCGGACAGATCGGGTATCGCTGGCAAACCAATCAGTTCGTGTTCGGATTGGAAGCTCAGGGCGACTGGGCCGACATCAAGAATACGCGCGTCAGCCTGATCGATCCGCTGCTTTCGACCACAGGGAAAACCGACGGCATTGGCCTCTTCACGGCCCAACTCGGTTGGGCGTGGAACGCATCACTGTTCTACGTGAAGGGTGGTGCAGCCGTGACCCACAATCGACTTGATGTCTTCAACAACTTCACCGGGGTCGGTCTGGACTCGGCAAGTCACACGCGCTGGGGTGGGGCCTTGGGCGTCGGCTGGGAGTATGGGTTCGCGCCGAACTGGTCGGTCGGTCTTGAATACGACCATCTCTGGATGGGGCATGACGACCGCACCTTCGCAGCCGGAGGTGTGGTCACGCCCGGTGGCGTCGTCCTTCTCGGCGACCGGATCAGCCAGGACGTTGATATGGTCACCGTGCGCTTCAACTACCGCTTCGGCGGTTACGGTGCACCGGTCACCGCGCGCTACTAAAGCATGATCCGGACCCGAAGGGCCGCGTTAGCGCAATGCGTGAAGCGGTTTCCCCTCGCGACAAACGCGGAGATCATGCTCAAGCGATAATCCAAAGCGCGATGACGATTCATCCCAATCTCATCGCGCTTTGATCGATCGCTGGTTACCCGCCACTTGAGCCCCGGTACAGCCGGGGCTTTTTTGTTGCACGAAACGCTTAGCCGGACTGCAGTGGCGATACCGCTGAAACTGGCTGCTGCTTGATCTGAATCAAAGGTCGTAAGACAGAGCTCTCGAACATGTGCCAATTCTGGAATTGCGAGCCAGGGGACTCTCCAATCGTGAAAGAAGCAAGCTGATATCATCCGAGGACTGGCGATGCTCAGGCTTTCTAAACCAGCTTGCTTCCTCGCTATTGTCATTGCGGTCGTCGTGATGACCGACAGCGAAGCGAAGGTGCTACGCAACAACACAAACTCGCCGATGGTTTTTGTGTTCAAGGACGCGGAGGCACTCAGCCGCTTCAACAGCCTGACGAATACCGGGTCTACCGATGAGAGTCCTCTCTTGCCGCTACTAATGTGCAAAACCCCGCAAGGCAGCAAGATTGAAGTTCTCGGTAGCGGCTATCGGACGGCATTCGTTCGCGTCGTCGATGGCAGCGCCGCTGGATGCGAAGGCACGGTTCCGCTTGACGCGGTGAGCGATCAATGAGGTGGGCCCGCCTGGGCGTTCCCTCCATCTACACGCGCCTTCACCTGTCGGCACTCAAGCGGAAATTCATCTCGATCTTCGCAGGCGAACCGCCGATCCCGGGACGCCAGGGCGAATAGCCCGGCGTGGGATCGGGATCGCGGGAGAGATCGAGCCGCCATGTCTCGGTGGCCGCATCGGGCAGAGTCAGGCTGACCTCGCGCCGGCTCGTCTTGTACGACAGCGCGGCGGTCGCGAGGATGACCTGGCGGTCGCCGTCGTGGCCGTGCCAGAGCTCGCCCACCGTCACCGGCGCGTAGCCGTGGCCTTCGTCGACATAGATCTGCACGTCGGTCCTGTCAGGCGGCAAGGCCATGCCGGGCGGCAGGCGGAATTGCAGCTCGAGCATCATGAAGCCGTGCGTGAGGTAGGGCGAGCGGATCAGCTCGTACCAGCCCCAATAGGCGAGGCCCGCGACGATCGTCACGACAGTCACGGCAACGGGGTAGGAGATGCGCGCCCGGCTCACCGCGCCCGGTACCGCCGCATCGTCCGACGGTACGCTCTCGCGGACGAGGCCGAACCTCGTGAACAGCCAGACGCCAACGATGAAGCCGGCGAGGCCGCCAAATGGTCCGATCTTGAAGAACGCGCCCATCGCGATGCCGCCGTCGCGGTCCGGCCCGCCGAGCATGACCACCAGCGCGGCAAGGCCCGACCAGCCGGCGAGTGCGCCGAGAAGACCGGAGAGGAGGCCGAGTATGAAGGACATGATGGCGATCTGCGGGGGTGACGATGTCTTTACCGGTGGCAGTGCCTTGTTTGTCGCGCTCTGCGACACTCGGGTTCGAGTCACTCGTCCCGGCGGTTCGCCCCGATGTGCTGCAGAATGCGAGCGATCAGGGAGTCTGTCGAACCATCCGCCGTGTCCAGGATGAGGTGGTCCCGGTCCCAGGCTTCGTAGGACCTGTTCACGACCTCGTCCCAGGTCGGGAGGATGTGGCCTTCGATATCGGACACGCGGGCTTCGATCCGGCCACGGTGAGCGGCGAGGTCACTGCAGATCAGTTCGATTTCGACAATCCGGGCAGAGGCTCGCTGGGCCGTTGCACGCCAGCCGCGCCGACTGGCAAGGACGGGATTGGCGCAATCGGCAATGACAACGCGGCCGAGTCTAAGATTCTCGAACGCGAGCGCGTTCGCGACGACGTAGCCGTACGCGCCAGGCTCGACGCCGCCCGCCCGCAGGCTCTGTTCGATAGCGTCAATGCGAAGGTAGGTCGCGCCGGTTTGTCTCGTCAGCTCCCGGGCTAGCGTCGTCTTTCCGGTGCCAGGCAGGCCGCTGAGCACCAGCAGCTGGGGCGTAGTGAATGCTGTCATGCCCCATGTTGGTTCGGCCGTTCAGTGCTGGCAATAGGCCGTGCATAACGAATCGCGAAGGGCGGTAGCGCGGGAGGATTGCGTAGGATGGGTAGAGCGAAGCGAAACCCATCGTTTCCTCTCACGAGCGAGATGGGTTTCGCTTCGCTCTACCCATCCTACCCATTGGGCATTGAAAATGCGCGCTACTGCTCCGGCGCGAGCTGGACCATCTGGCGGCCGGCGTTCATTTCCTTGAGTTTGTTGACGTACTCCTCGGGGCGCTGCCAGCGCATCGGGACTTTCAGTCCCATGAAATCGGCGATGTTGCCGATGAAGCCCGTGCAGTTCATCGTCTCGGCGTTCCAGAGCGGCGAGGAGTCCTGCAACTTCCTGATGTAAGCGAACACCCGCTTGGCGTCGGCCTCGTTCAGATAGACGCGGTAGCTCGCGGTCAGATATTCCGGATCGAGGTCGCCATAGCTCGCGCCGGTCTCCGATGGGACCGGGATGACGTGGCCGAGGGCGTAGGTGAGCGTGTCGCCCACGGGCGTCAGGCCTGCGACTTCGACGGCGCGCTCGCTGGTCTTGCCGTACCAGACGAAGGCATGTCCCCAGCTTGCCGCGGTCCTTGCCCTGAAGTCCACGTAGTACGGGCCTTTTGCCTGACCCGGCTTCGAGCGGGCAGGTGCGTCACGGGACGCAAGCGCATTCGCATCAGCGATGCGCTTGCGCGTCTCGTGGGCGGAAGCCGACTGGATCGCACAAACGAGCGAGAGGACTGCGCATCCCGCAAGGAGGCGCAATGCCGATCTCTGACGTGTGATTGCCACGCTTCGCCTTTCAGCCGTCGATAAAAGCAGATTTGGAGATGCGTGAGGCTTTAGTAGCGCGACACGATGGGGCCGGGCGCCTTGCCGATCGGAGCCTTTCCAATCGGTGATTTGCCGATCGGCATCTTGCCGATCGGAGCCGGCCCCTGAGGATAGACGGGAACGGGCTGCCGGTGCGGCAGATCCGCGGCGCTCGCGGCCGTCACCAGGGCAAGCGTTGCACCCATAGCAATCACGATTTTCTTCACTGGTAGTTCCCCTTTGAGATCAGACAAAGCACGACCGTAGCCTGCCGCGCTTCCCAAGCAAGTCGAAGATGGACGTCGGAATGCGTCCACAGTGCGGCGAACGCGCGGCGCGTTGGAGGTATATGTTTTGTGTGATGAAAATGACGCAGGGATCGCGGCAACTCGAAGCGATCGTCAGTCCGGGGCCGCGCTCTCCCGCATTCCGCTGCGCTCGATACGGGCTACGACGGTTCAGCTACAGCCGAAACTCGTTCGTGAGCTCGCCGATGCCGTCGATTGCGACGGTCACGATGTTGACGGGCTCCTTCATCACGCCGACGCCGACGGAGGTGCCCACGGCAATGAGGTCGCCCGGAAGCAGGGTCATGTCGTGCGAGATCTTGCTGACCAGCTCTTGCGCGCTGAAGATCATGTCGGAGATCGGATAGTTCTGCCGTTCGGCGCCGTTGAGGATGGTGCGCACGACGAGCTTCGCGGGATCGAGGCCGGTGACGATCACCGGGCCGAACGGGCCGTAGTCGTCGATGCCCTTGGCGCGGGCCCATTGCGCGAAAGTGGGATCGCGGGTGAGGATGTCGTTGGCGGTGATGTCGTTGACGCAGGTGTAGCCGAAGATGAAGGCGTCGGCCTCGGCTTTGGAAACGCGGCTGCAGGTCTTGCCGATGACGATGCCGAGCTCGCCTTCATAGGTGGTCTTGCCGTCATAGGAGGACGGGCGGCGGATCACGGCGCCGGGCGTCGTGATGCTGCTGGTTGCTTTCAACAGATACAGCGGCTCCGGCGGCTCGGGTTGATTGAGCTTTGCGGCGAGTGCGTGAAAGTTGTTCCAGAGCGCGACGATCTTGCTCGGCGCGCATGGCGCGAGCAGCTCCACTTCGTCGAGCGCCAGCACTTTGCCATTCGGCGCGTTGCGACCGAACATCTCGCCGTCATGAACGGCGATGCCGCTCGGCGTGAGCGTCCCGAATCCCGTCGCGCCATTATTGCGGAAGCGGAGCCATTTGCTCGGGCCGGCCGCGCTCATCACGCCACCGCCTTGGTTTCGGCCGGCACCCTGACGCCGTCATAGAGGCCGGCGATCCGGGCGCGCTGGCTGACCATGGCGAGCACGGAATCGAGCGCGGGCGTTGCGATGCCGGTCATGCGGCCCATTTCCTGGACCACAGTGACGAGCGGATCGATCTCCATCGGGCGGCCGCGCTCGAGATCCTGGAGCATCGAGGTCTTGTGCGCGCCGACCTTGCGGGCGCCCTCGATGCGGCGCTCGACGTCGACGCGGAACTTGACGCCAAAGGTCTCGGCGATCGCCTGCGTCTCCAGCATGACCGCGCGCGACAGCGCACGCGTCGCAGGATCGGTGCAGATCACGTCGAGGGTTGCGTGGGTCAGCGCACTGATCGGGTTGAAGCAGACGTTGCCCCACAGTTTCAGCCAGATTTCGTCGCGGATGCGGTCGAGCACCGGCGCCTTCATGCCGGCGGCGACGAAGAGATCGGCCAAGCGCTGGACGTCGCCCGTGATCTCGCCCGAGGGTTCGCCGAGCGGAAAGTTGTTGCCGTAGACGTGACGGATCACGCCGGGCGCCTCGATCTCGGTGGCGGGATAGACGATGCAGCCGATGGCGCGCTCCGCGCCCAGCTCGCGCCACTGCCGGCCGCCGGCATCGATGCTCTCGAGCGTCGAGTTCTCGTAAGTTCCGCCATGCCTGTAGAAGTACCAATAGGGGATGCCGTTGACCGCGGTGACGATGCGGGTGCGCGGCCCGAGCAGCGGCTGCATCTTCTCGATCACGCCGGTGATCGAGTGCGCCTTCAGCGTGACGATGATATAGTCCTGCACGCCGAGTTCGGCCGCGTTGTCAGTGCAGCGCGGATGCACCACGTGCTCCTCGCCGTCCATCAGCAGCGTGAGGCCACGCTCGCGCATGGCGGCGAGGTGAGGGCCGCGCGCAACGAGGCTGACGTCGGCACCAGCGCGCTTAAGCTGCACACCAAGATATCCGCCGATCGCGCCGGCGCCGTAGATGCAGATCTTCATAAAATCCTCGCGGGGAAGCTGAATCGGATTTTGGGCACGAAAGGTCCAGGCCGGCTCGGATGGTCCGAGCAGGGGTGGAAGTCACGGGTGGAAGTTGCTCGTCCGTCAGGCCGCGTGCGGCGTGCTGTCGGTGATTTGGTCGACGGCAGCGGCGATGTCGCGCATGCTGATGACGGAGATGAGGCTGTAGTCGTCGATGACGGGCAGGTGCCGAATGTGGTGCCGGTTCATCAGATGCCGTACGTGCTCGATCGTGTCGGAGGAGGTGCAGGAGACGAGCTGCTGCACCGAGACGAGCTGGGAGACCTTGACGTTGACGCCGTTCGCGCCGTGCTCGGCAACGGCACGCACCACGTCGCGCTCGGTGAACATGCCGACCGCGGTGTTGCCCTCGGAGCGGACGACGTCCTTGACCACCAGTGCGCTGATGTTGTTGGCCCGCATCAGCTTCGCGGCAATACCCACCGTTTCGTTCATACGCACGGTCACGACGCGCGATGTCTTCTTGCGCAGAATGTCTCCGACCAGCATTGCAACCTCCCTGGGTGAACGATCTGGAAATAGTCTGGTATACATTATGCCAATCGTCAAGCGCTGGATTTGGCACATACGAAAAATCTTGCGGCAGCCATGCTGACGTTTGTCCGGCGAGAGGAATTGACAAAAAGAAAGGGGCGCAATGCTGCGCCCCTTTCGATTGAATGTCGATGTGGTGGACGGCTATGCCGTCTTTGCGTTGCCCGTCGCCGCCTCGGTCATCTCGGCTTCCTTGCCGAGGATGAAGGAGCGCCGCAGCGGCTTGATCACGAACACGGCCATCAACGCCGCTGTCGCGTTCAGCGCAACTGCCACGACGAACACCGACTTCCAGCCATAGGTCGCCGAGATCACGCTTGCGAGCGGTACCAGCAGC